>CAMPCJ010000027.1 GCA_946645685.1 uncultured Clostridia bacterium
ATATCAAGACCATGTTTGAGCTGAACAAGCGTTACGGCTGGAGCAAGTTTATTGTAGTAGTGCCGTCCATTGCCATACGAGAGGGCGTTAAAAAGTCCTTTGAGATTACGGCGGATCACTTCATGGAGCAGTACGGCAAGAAAGCTCGCTTCTTTGTCTACAACAGCTCCAACTTGACGCAGCTTGATAATTTCTCCGCGAGTTCCGGTATCAACGTGATGATCATCAACACCCAGGCGTTTGCTTCTTCTCTGAAAGAAGGGGCGAACAATAAGGAGAGCCGCATCATCTACTCCAAGCGTGATGAGTTTGGCTCCCGTCGCCCGATTGACGTTATCAAGGCAAACAGACCGATCATCATTTTGGATGAGCCGCAGAAGATGGGCGGCGAGGTTACACAAAAGGCGCTCAAAAACTTCAACCCGCTGTTTTCTCTGAACTACTCGGCAACCCATGCCAAACAGCACAACCTTGTGTATGTGCTGGACGCTCTGGACGCTTATAATAAACGCCTTGTCAAGAAAATCGAGGTTAAGGGTTTTGAGGTCAAAAACTTCCGAGGAACGGACAGCTACCTCTATCTGGAGCAGATCATTCTTTCCAGCAAAGAGCCTCCTAAAGCTCGCTTGGAGTTTGAGATCGGCTATAACAAATCCATCAACCGTGAGACGAGAAAAGTCGGCGTCGGTGACGACCTCTACTATCTCTCTCAGGAGATGGAGCAGTACAAGGGATATACCGTCTCCGAAATCGATCCTATCCGGGGAACTCTGGCTTTCACCAACGGCGAAGTGATCTCGGTCGGCGAAGTGCGCGGCGACGTGTCCGAAAAGGATATGCGGCGGATCCAGATCCGTGAGACAATCCTTTCCCACTTTGAGAAAGAAGAAGCGCTCTTCAACAAGGGGATCAAAACGCTCTCGCTATTCTTCATTGACGAGGTTGCAAAATACCGCCAGTATGACGAGAACGGCGATGAGCTGCTTGGGGAATACGGTCAGGTGTTCGAGCAGGAGTACATTTCTGTTCTGAACGACTATATCACCATGTTCGACACACCTTATCAGAAGTATCTGAAAAGCACTTGCAGCGATGTATCTGCGGTTCATAAGGGGTACTTCAGCATTGACAAGAAAACCGGACGCAGCATTAACAGTGAACTGAAGCGTGGCAGCGAGTTCTCCGATGATATTTCCGCTTACGACTTGATCCTGAAAAACAAAGAGCGGCTCCTGAGCTTCGAGGAACCCACGAGGTTTATCTTCTCCCACTCCGCCTTGCGGGAGGGCTGGGATAACCCCAACGTCTTCCAGATCTGCACCCTGAAGCATTCAGACAGCAATACCGCCAAGCGGCAGGAAGTCGGGCGTGGGTTGCGCCTTTGCGTCAATCAGGATGGCACCCGTATGGATGCCGAGAGCTGCGGAGACGCCGTGCACGACATCAACACGCTTACGGTTGTTGCCAGCGAAAGCTACAAAGATTTTGTCAGCGCCTTGCAGTCCGACATCAAGGAAGTCCTCTATGACCGTCCGACAAAGGCAACGATGGAATACTTTGAGGGCAAAACCGTTATGGTGGGCGAGCAGCCGATTGTTATCGACGCGCGTCAGGCAAAGGATATTTACAGATACCTTCTGAAAAACGACTATATTGACGATGACGACAAGGTTACAGATGCGTATCGTGCCGATCTTGCCAACAACTGTCTGGCACCGCTCCCGGACGGGGTCAAGGATATTTCAGACGGTGTACATACATTGATTCAAGGCGTATTTGACGACAGCGTACTGAAGAGCATGGTTACGGATGCACACGAAACCAAAGTCAAAGAAAACCCGCTGAACGATAATTTCTATAAACAGGAGTTCCAGACCCTTTGGAATTACATCAATCACAAGTACGCCTATACCGTGGAATTCGACAGCGCCGAGCTGATTCAAAAAGCTATTTCCCATATTGACGAAAGACTCTTCGTTTCAGAACTCCGGTACACAACTACCACTGGCACACAAAAGGACGAAATGAACGAGCACGAAATCGGACGCGGCGATTCCTTCGGAAAAGTTACATCACGCACGCAAACTCTCCGTCACGCGGAAACCAGTCAGATCAAATATGATCTTATCGGCAAGATCGCAGAAGGAACGGTGCTGACCCGTCGCACGGTCGCTGCGATCCTCTCCGGCATTCGCGCGGACAAACTGTATTTGTTTCGATCCAATCCGGAGGAGTTTATTTCCAAGGTAATCAAGTTGATCAACGAGCAAAAAGCAACGATGATCGTGGAGCATATCGCCTACAATCAGATTGACGGTGGATATGACAGTGCCATCTTTACCGCTGAAAAGATCTCGCAGCCGTTTGATAAGGCTTTCCGTGCAAACAAAGCCATTCAGGATTATTTGTTTACGGACGGCTATGCCGTTGACGGTCAATCTACAGAGCGGAAGTTTGTATCAAACCTCGACTCCGCAGAAGAAGTCGTTGTGTATGCTAAGCTTCCGAAAGGCTTTTCAATTCCTACGCCGGTGGGGCATTATTCTCCAGACTGGGCGATTGCCTTTAAGGAAGGCACGGTCAAACACATCTATTTCGTTGCCGAAACAAAGGGTACTATGGATTCTCTTCAACTGAAACCTATTGAGCAGGCAAAGATCAATTGCGCAAAGAGGCTGTTCAATAATCTTTCCACCAGCCATGTGCGTTACGATGCAGTGAACGACTATCAGCAGCTTTTGAGCGTAATCAATTCCATGGAGTAGTGGGTATGTTTGGTAAAAAATATATCTACGTTGGCGTTTGCTTCTTTGGCAGCAGACATCCGTATTCTTATCGTACAACTGATAGTTCGATTCGGATAAACAACGTGGTGATCGTACCAACTCCCGAGGGCGAAAAGGCTGCGATCGTCACTTCGGTGGGTCGGTACAGAGAAAAAGAAGTCCCTTATCCGTTAGATAAAACAAAATTTATCATACGAAAGGCGAATCACGCAGAGCGAAAAGAGTTTGCTGGAGTCGATATGCGAATGCCGCTTGATATCTCAACGAAACGTGTAAAAACATACAGTGGTGAGGCGATCGTTATAACTGATAAAACGGAACGGGATAGTCTGCGAAAGTATTATTCCGGAAGAGCAGATGTTAAGATTATTGAGACTTACCCTAAATCGCAAGCCGGTCGTATCATTGAAAGAAACGATGCCGGTAAGAAAAATAAGATTGCCGTTTTGTATCATCAGGAGCATTTGTGGGGCGAAGAAACATACGAATGCTCCGAGTGCCGGGCTGTGTTTGCAACCCGAGAGGCGTTCTGCCCTCGTTGTCACGCCGAGTTTTATAAGACAAAGTACGATCCCGTCTGGGTTGACGAAATGGCTGAATACGATGGAGATATATAGGAAGGAAATCGTAACATGAGTGAAAAAATACTATAAAAGAAAAAGATCCGTTTGAGGAATACCAACGCGAGTCTGATCCTTCCAAAAGGGAACGCGGCTATGCTTGGCATACTGCGATCGGGCTTCAAGCAGTCGATGGACTGGAAACCTCTGATTATCTCAAAGAGACTGCGGTTAAAAATATCGAAGGCGAAATAACGCTGGATGAAGCGCAGGCGTTAATTGAATCTTACTATAAAACCGATCGTAAAAAAGAAGAACCCCGCACGGAAGAAGCGGATAAAGTGTCTTCCCGTATTACAAGAGGATCAGCAAAAGAGGCTGATCGCTTCCGTGAAAACGGGCAAATACGCCCGGCTGGATGAGGATGAATCGATCCAGGACATTTATGATGGCGTCTTACTGCAATTCCTTGACGACGAAAGAGCCGCTCTGGATCCGGAAATCATCGTGGACTACTTTGATCTGGAGTCCGAAGACGACGTGACCGATGAAGTGATCGACGAATACATGGACGACTTTTACGGCGCCGCGCTTTCGATCTACTACCCCGCCGAACTGCTGAATTGAAGAAAGATAGGGCGATCGCTATTTCAATTATGAAGGCAGGCGGCTGGTAGATCTCCGGCACCGGTTAGAAAAGTGATTTAAAAGCATAAAAGAATAATGGGGTACGACAATGGATAAAAACAGCTGCGGAACTTGAGGAAAAAGAAGAATAAAAGAGTTTTATTCGATAGCAGGCAGAAAAGCTAGAAGTTGGAGTATAAATGCGTAATCTACGAACATATTACTCGGCGCCGATAAGTGAATTTCTCCGGCGGGCGACGGCGGAGATCATTGGCGTGATCCATTCCAACGACATATCGGCGGAGACGACGATCCAGCAGAGCAACACCTGGGAAATCGAGGTAGCAGTGCTGAAGGATCATCTGCGTTTTGTTCTTTCGCAGGAGAAACGAAAAGGGCCGGTTCAAACCGGTGTGGCTCTTTATTCTCTTGTCCTTCACGTTCTATATCCCCGTGGCGGTGGGAGCTGGTATTGTTCCGCTCCTCGGGATGCTCATGCTCCCGAAAACCGTCTGCTATATCCTTTTGATCCGGGTCTTTCTTTTGGCTATGCTGAAGGATGTCAACAAAACGAAACAGTAAAGGAAAACCGTTATGAAAAAACAAATTCAAAACGATTTATCGGAAAAATGCGGCGCGGTCCGTTTGAAGTTTGATCCGGAGCAAGCGCCGGAAGCAGCGGCATATCTGGAACAGCATATTGATGACGAAATGTCGGCATATGATCTTGCGACGGCGCTGGTGGAGTGCGACAAGACACGGGATATGCCGCGGGTGCTGTTCGACTTCATCGTGGAACGGTACCTGGAAGCGATCGAGGCGGGCAATACCGACGCCATGAACGATCTGGGCGCGCTGTATTACGATGGGCGGGGCTGCGAGCAGGACTTCACGAAGGCGGTCTATTACTATGACTTAGCGGCGAAACACGGCAACCGAAAGGCGCAGGAAAACCTGGGGTATTGCTATTACTACGGCCGGAACATGCCGGTGGATTATGAAAAGGCGTTCCACTATTTTGCCTTAGGCGCCTTTGATGGGCATCTGATCTCGCTGTACAAGATCGGCGATATGTACCTGAACGGCTATTATGTGGAGAAGAACCCGACGGAGGCGTTCCGCATTTACGACAGGTGCTTGGAAACGATGACCGAAGAAGCGGCGCCCGTCGTGGCGGGTCCCGTTTTTCTGCGGCTGGGAAATTGCTTCCTGAACGGGGTCGGTGTGGAAGAAAACGCGAAAAACGCGCTGATCTGCTACCAGAACGCAGAGAGGTATCTTTTCGATATGGTCGCCGGAGGCGACGCGATGTATAAAAAGAGTTTGCAGGCGGCGATCGACGGTCAGGCGAAGGCAAGGAAAAAGCTCACAGAAACATTACCGGAAAAGCAATGGCTCGACGGAGAGAGGGACTGAAGCGGAATAAGAAGGAGTGGAACAAAAAGTGAGCGAAATGAGAAGGAACGTCACCACCGAACAGTTTGAAAAGGCATTTCTGGAATTCATGAACCAAGCAGATAAAAACGCGTTGTCCGGAAAATCGGAAGGAAAACAAGCGCCTTTTGGTTTATCCGATCACTACAGATTTGACGGCGCCAATCTTCACCAGCATTTTGGGCAAGGAGCGGCAAGCAAAACACCGTATATGAATTGGTGGGTCGTTTCCATCTACTACATTGTCGAAACAGGCGGCATTTTTTTAGGTATAGAGGAAAAGAGGTATTCCGCGTTGAACAGCATTCAAGTGAAGCCGATTTCCCTCAAAAAAATCGGTAAAAAGAATGTAAACGTGGTGGTCTACTATGAAGCCACAAAAGAGACCGTAAACTTTTCCGAGCTTTACGAGCGCTTTTTGAAAGTCTGCGAAGAAGTCATGCGGCTCGGGCTTCATGGTGAGAACGACAGCAACGGATGGTATCCCTCTCTTTCAGAGTATGACCCCAAAATAACGAAGGAACAATGGCTCGATTTCTTTTATCATTCGGGACTGTTCAATGAGAATTACAAGCATTTTTTGTCGGCGATGTATACGCTTTCCGGACAAGCGACGTGCAGCGCATTGGCGGAACAATTCGGAAATACGGCGGCGCACTACAACATGACGGCAACGCATATCGCGGAACACGCGCAAGAGTTTTTAAAATGTGAATTATTCACAGAAAACGGAACGATTCGATATTGGCCGATCTTGTTTTTCGGCAAGAAGGCGGATACCCGGGACGCCGGCTCTTTTATTTGGAAAATGCGCGATCCGCTGATGGAAGCGTTGAAAGAGTATGGCATTGAAAAGATCACTATAAAAACAGGTGGTGAAACACATATGAAAAACATGATCCTGTATGGCCCTCCCGGTACGGGCAAAACATTCAGCACCGTTTTTCACGCCGTAGCAATCTGTGAGAATAAAGAATTTGACACGATAAAAGCAGAGGCGTTAGAAGACTATGCCTCTGTGAAAGAAAGATACGAAAAGTACGTGGAGGAAGGCAGAATCTGCTTTACCACGTTCCATCAGTCATATGGGTATGAAGAGTTTATTGAGGGGATCAAACCAAACACCAAAAACGGCGATTTGAGTTATTCCATAGAAGACGGCGTGTTTAAGGCGTTTTGTCAAAAAGCAAGGGGGAGTTCCAATGCGGATCTTGCCGCAGTTGACGCGCCGGCAACAGATTTAGCGGCTATCAAAAAAACGTTTCAAGACGATAACTATGTTTTTATCATCGACGAGATTAACCGTGGAAACATCTCAAAAATATTTGGTGAGCTTATCACCTTGATCGAAGACACGAAACGCAAGGGAGAAGAAGACGAACAGGAGGCAAGATTGCCGTATTCTGGTGACTTGTTTTCCGTGCCCAATAACGTTTATATCCTTGGGACGATGAATACGGCGGACCGTTCCATCGCCCTGATGGACACGGCGCTCCGCAGGCGTTTCCAGTTTATTGAAATGATGCCCGATGACAAAGCACTGGAAGAAATGGGTGTTAGCTCGGTTTCGATCGACGGCGAGACCCTCGATGTCATAAAAATGCTGAATACTATCAATGGCAGAATAACCGTGTTGTATGACAGGGAGCACACCATCGGGCACGCGTTTTTCAAGGATCTGAAAGATAAGCCTACCATTGCGACTCTTCATTCCATTTTCGAGACGAAAATCATTCCACTCCTGCAGGAGTATTTTTACGAAGACTACAGCAAAATCCAGCTTGTATTGGCGGACAACGCAAAGTCATCCAATGAGTATAAATTCGTACTCGATAGTAAGGTTACCATAGGTCAGACGTTCAAAGGGAACGCGGATGAGATTCTGAACACCGAAAACGAGCTGGTAACATATAAAATCCAAAAAGAAGCGTTTGACAAGATCCAAAGCTACGTCGAGATCTACGGCTAAGTGAGGCTTTTACGTGAATCAATATTTGGAAGTCAGGGAATTTGATTGTATCACAGGAAATCCCGACTATGAACAGGATCCGCGCTATAAGTATCTGCCCGATACGAAGAAGACGCCTGCCTTTACCGAACTAGTATCCTTCATACACGATTTTACCGGAGACGAGCAGAATGCCGACGCGCTCGAGGTAATGAGGGTCGGGTATCGTCGAAACGTCGGCGACGTAGTCACAATGTCCAATTATGTGGGCATCATTCAATTAAAATCGGGATACCAGATCCAGGTGCTTCCCAAAATCTCCTTTTTGAAAGGAAACGATGAAGAGCAGCAGGATCAAACAAAACGCATTCTCATGAAAATGCTGGTGAGTATGCGCGATTTCCCGAGCAAAGTGCTCTCCACGGCCAACCTGCTTTCAGAGCATATGAATCTTTATGAGATCTTTATCTCTATGTACGTAGAAGCAGTGCGTGATCTTGTGAAGCACGGAATCAAGTCGGCATATATTCCCAAGGAGAGTAACGAAAGGTTTTTCAAAGGAAAGCTCCTTGTATCGGAAAACATACGCAACAACGCGTGTCACGGCGAAAGATTCTTCGTAAGATTCGATGAGTTTCAGGCCGACCGACCTGAAAACAAACTCGTAAAATCAACGTTGCTGAAACTCCAAAAGCTAACCGGGAATGTGGGAAATGCCCGGCAAATCAGTCAGTTGCTTTCTTCCTTTGAATTGGTCGAGCCATCAACCAATATAGCGGCCGATTTCGAAAAGTGCCATATCGACAGGACCACAAGAGAATACGATAGGATCTTAAAGTGGTCAAAAGTGTTTTTAACGAACAAAAGCTTTACTTCCTTTTCCGGGAACACTTCTGCTCGATCCCTTCTTTTTCCCATGGAAAAAGTATTCGAAAGCTATGTGGCGCAAAAAGTCAGCAAGATTTTTCGGCCGGAAGGTTTTGACGTTTCGCTTCAGGACAGCGGGTATTATCTTTTTGACGAACCAAAGCAATTCAAACTGCGTCCTGATATCGTGATCACTGCTGCCAATGGCCAAAAAACGATTCTTGATACAAAGTGGAAACGCTTGATCGATAATCCTCGTGTCAATTTCGGGATCTCCCAGGGCGATATGTACCAGATGTACGCGTATTCCAAAAAATACAGTACTGCCACTTATGCTCCTGAAGTTTGGCTTTTATATCCCGTGAATGAGAAAATGCGCGATCAAAACAGAATACAGTTTACGAGCAATGACGGAGTCATCGTTCACTTGTTTTTTGTTGACTTAGCAAACGTGGATAATAGTATAGGGCTATTGTTAAGCAAGATAAAAACACAAACATCAAATATCTCAGAATGAACAACTTCGTGCTGTTCTGACATGAAAGGAATACGTAAACCGTGCGTAATCTACGAACATATTACTCGGCGCCGATAAGTGAATTTCTCCGGCGGGCGACGGCGGAGATCATCGGCGTGATCCATTCCAATGACATATCGGCGGAGACGACGATCCAGCAGAGCAACACCTGGGAAATCGAAGTCGAGGTCCTCAAGGACCAGCTGCGCGAGTTCGGAGAGGGCCGGGTGATCTTCGAGTACACCATCCCCAGGATGGGCAAACGGGTGGACACGGTGGTGCTCTACCGGAACATTGTGTTCCTGCTGGAATTCAAGTGCGGCGACGCGGAATACCGCTCCAGCACCTATGACCAAGTGTATGACTACGCCTTGGATTTACGCAACTTTCAAAAAGAGAGCCACGACAAGCTGCTGGTCCCCATCATGGTATCAACCCGAGCACCGGCTGTGGAGAACCGCATTGTGGAGCAGGACCGGGTCATAAAGCCGCTGTCCTGCAACGTGCACAACATCGCCGAAACGATCCGGCAGGTCGCGGCGCTGTACTCTGAGCCGGCCTTTGATTACGTCGCCTGGGAAAACTCCGAATACCTGCCCACTCCGACCATCGTCGAGGCGGCCCAGGCGCTGTATCGCGGCCACAACGTGCACGATATCACCCGCAGCGATGCCGGCGCGGAAAACCTAACCGTCACCACCGATGAGATCAATCGGATCATCGAGCACAGCAAAGTCAATCATCGGAAATCCATCTGTTTTGTCACCGGGGTCCCCGGCGCCGGCAAAACCCTGGTCGGTTTGAATCTGGCCATCCAGCGGTCCGACGCCCAGCGAGGTGAACACGCCGTCTTTCTCTCCGGTAACTTCCCGTTGGTCACCGTGCTGCAAGAGGCCCTTGCCCGCGACAAAGTGGAGCAGGAACGGCAGCGCGGCAATCGCGTTTCCAAAGCGGACGCCCTGCGGAGCACCTCGGCCTTCATTCAGATCATCCATAAATACCGCGATTCCTTCGTCGGCAATAACAATGTGCCACCGGAACGCATCGCCATTTTCGATGAGGCCCAGCGCGCCTGGACCCACGATATGATCGCCAAGTTCATGGCGACGAAAAAAGGAGTCGCAGACTTCAAGTACAGCGAGCCGGAGTTTCTGATCAGCACCATGGATCGCCACCAGGATTGGGCGGTCATTGTCTGCCTGGTCGGCGGCGGCCAGGAGATCAATACGGGAGAGGCAGGTTTGCCAGAATGGTTTGATTCGCTGCGCCGCGCCTTCCCGGATTGGGACGTGTATATCACCCCACAGCTCAATGATGTCGAATATCGTCGAGATCATGCATGGCGGGATATGATCGCGGATCTGCACATCTTCGAGCATGAAAAACTGCACCTGGCAACATCTGTGCGATCCTTCCGTACCCCGGATCTGGCGGCATTTGTCAAGGCCGTTCTCGATGTAGACACGGAGCAAGCGAAAATACTTTATCAACGGATTAAAGACAAATACCCGATCCGCTTGACGCGTGATTTGAATGCGGCCAAACAGTGGGTGCGGGAGCAATGCCAGGGCACGACCCGGTATGGCTTATTGGCCAGCAGCGGAGCTTTGCGCCTGAAACCGGAGGGCATTTTTGTCAAGAATGAGATCTCCGTGGCTAACTGGTTTTTGAATGGCAAAGACGACGTGCGCTCCAGCTACTATCTGGAGGACGTCGTCTCGGAATTCGATATTCAGGGTTTGGAGCTTGACTATTCCATCGTGGCCTGGGACGCGGATTTCCGCTTCGATGGGAACGAGTGGACCTACTACAACTTTGTAGGCAATCGCTGGCAAAACGTTGCTTCGGATGAACGGCGGCTATATCTCAAAAACGCCTATCGGGTGCTGCTCACCCGAGCTCGCCAGGGCATGATCATCTTCATTCCCCGGGGCAGCGACACCGACGAAACCCGTAAGCGGGAATGGTACGACGCGATTTTCACTTATTTGAAAGACGTGGGGATTGAGACTCTTTAAGTTTATAAACAAGAAGAGTTAGAACAGAAAATAGTCAAACAAATAACAGCCACGGGCTTTTCCGTGGCTGTTGGAATGTTGTGCAGTTTCTTCGAGAGTCTTTCTCGGCATCTTTGTGCGCGCTTTTCGCCGTCTTTCTTTGAGTCTTTCTGGCGTCTTTCGAAAATCTTTCTTTCGATCTTTCCCGATCTGGGATCTCGCGTGAAAAATCGGGAAATCAAGATTGCGAATCCTTTCCTATCAAAACATCTCCCACCAGAAGTCAAAGAGCCGGCGGTAGTCGCCGTGCTGGCCGGCGGCGCGGCGGTCGGCGTGCCCGACGTTCCGGGCGTAGTCCCGGTTGGCGCGGCGGACCTTTTTGTTGGAGATCCTCTTTAAGACCACCGACCGGGATGTGGTATCGTTGCGGACGGGTCGGCGCTTTTCCTCGTCATAATAGTATCCTCTCACATAGGGCTGATCCGGGCTTTTGCAGAGTTTTTTCAAGCGGCGGTCCCGTTCGCGAGCTTGTTTCCACGCCATAAGATCCTCCTTTCACACTTCTTCCCAGACATGTTTCAGCTTGAGCAGGCATTTGCCGATAAGGCCTTCTTTTGTATAGTCTCCGAATGCACCGTCGCAAAAGCGCTCTTTGTACCATGCGCAATAGTGCAAAAAGGCAACAAACTCACTGACGTCAAAGCTGTCGATATGAAGGATCATATCTTCCGGTTGAACATAATCTTCTCCGTCAAAGTATTTTTCACGCATGAGCGCCCAAACCGGTTTATCATCCTCTCGACCAAACCGGCAAATGTGCGTATAAGCATCCATAACCGCTTCGCGAAATGATCCCATGATCGCGGGATAATTCCAGGACCCTAAACTCCCCGTTGTTTCCCCTCTACAATCCGGTGCGGGATCTGAAAAGAAGGAGACGTATTCATCGCTGATCAGAAGCAATATGTCGTCCTTCTTCATTTTATCGACTAATTCTAATTCCAGTTCTTTGCACGCGGCTTCTCTGACTTTACCGAGCATCTGCCAGGGCGTGATACAGTGATCGGCGAGGTTGCGGCACTTTTTCCCTTTCAGTGCCACACCCTCCCGATCGGCGATGCTATTGACCACCTCGAATTTCGCTTCTTTTTCGGGAAGTTTCAAAGCGATGGATATGCCCGCAAACAGCCTGCTGCGGTCGTGAAGGGGCAGTTTGAGATCATCCGGCGAGGTATTGCCGGCAATAACTACGATCTGCCCACGTTCCCGGCAACGCTCAACCAAACGCATGACCTCTTTGGTCGTCGTTTCAAGACCCTGGATCATTTGAAAATCATCGATCAACAGCAGGTCCTGCGAGGCAAATCGTTCAAACGGATCTGCCGCTTCTTTTACCAGGAAGGAGCGGATCAGTTTGTCTTTCAAAACTTCCACTCTGGCGTAGACGGCTTTTTTCGCGTGGTGACTTTCGGTAAAGCGATGGTAGATCGCAGACAGAAGATGCGTCTTCCCGGTACCACTCTCCCCATAGAAGAAGAACAAGTCACCTTTCACTTTTTCCGCGCCGTCTGCAATAATCATTGCCGCAGAACAGGCCTCTTTATTGCCGCCGTGAATTACAAGGGTTTCAAACGTTTGCTCCCGCGGAGGCAGGGCATTCTCCTGTTCTGCGGCGTTGTCCGCATTTTCAGGGGAATCCGTTATTTCCTCCCAGACGCGCTTCCGGGGGTCGAAGGTCACGGGGATGATGCCGGCGCCGGAGAGGGCGTTTTTCAGGATCAGCAGTTCCCCGCCGTCGTCGTCCCACCGCGCGACGTTGTAATACCGGTTCCGGTAGAGGGCGATCACCACGTCGGCGGCGTCCACCAGATCCGGGCGCTCCCGCCACAGATCCATCAGCTGCGGATGATCGTCCTCCCTGCCTTCCGACGCAAACCGGGAAATACCCGTGGAAGCGACGACGGGGATCCGAAGCTTTCGCGCCAGCCCGGCCAGGGCGGCGCCGTCCATGGCGGGTGGGACGTTGTCCCGGTCGAGAAAGAGAACGCTCCCGTCCGCGGCGGCGGCGTTAGCCACGCCACGGATACTCTCCGGGGTCACCTCCCCTTTGAACCAGACGCTGCCGCCGCAGCGCCCCGCGATCTGCCCCATAAAGGTGGTTTTCCCCATGCCGGGGCGTCCGGCGATCAGGGTCAGACCGGGGCGGAGCCCGCCGTTCAGAGCGGTGTCGAGAGCGGCAAAGCCGGTGGGTGTGGCGTTTGATTGTTTACACATCTTTTGATCCTCCGAATCGTTACTTTAATAAAACGTCCCGCAACACCGCCCAGATCACATCCGACAAGACTTCATATCGGTGTGAGGTCGTGGATGCGTCATCCGACAGGCGGCACCGGTCGAGAATGCCCCACACCCTGCCGGGCTCCGTGGGAAAACACAGTTTTGTTTCCCTCTTCCCGGCAAGAAATGCTTTCCTTTCGTACAGTGCCGCATGGACGCCATCCGGATCTTCAACGGCTGCCAAGACATATTGTTTTTCCTCTTTGTTTGCGCGCGCCACTCCGGGGTCGTCCGGTAAATCCATTAACAGCAGAAAATCCAGTTCGCCTTCCACACGGGAAGTCAGCGCGTCAAGTTCTTCAACGGAAAGGTTGGCGCCTTCACCGAATTTGAAATCTCGGATCTCCGACAAATACCGCCGGAGAAACGCGGCTTTGAGGGTTTCCGGTTCACAGGCAAGGATCGCTTCGGTCAATTTCTTCATCCCGCGCCTCCCGAGTTCATTTCATTTCACTTAATAGCTTTGCGGCGATCTCTTGCAGTTCGGGGTCCGCTTCTTCCACGGCGTATCCGTGGAGAAGCTTCCAAAGCGCGCGTCCTTTGCTGTCATTTCCGGCAAGGGCTTTTCCGGTTTGTCGCAAGGCGCCGTCGTCTTTCGGGAGATCCAACCGCGACAGCCGGTACAAAGGCGAGAGGGGCGGGGTGTAACTCCCTTCGACGGCGTTCAACACCAGCCCGTGTTTGAGGGCGCAGACTTTCCATTTCCGGGTGTACAGGTCGCGATAGAGGATCTGCAGGCAACAGCAATCCCGGTTGTCGCCCTTTTCCAGGAGCAGAGCGGGGACTGGCGGGGCGAAGGGACGGCAGTCCACTGTGGGCAGATCCCCGACTTCAAACGGAACGGGAAGATTCAGGTCCACTGTCCGGGACGGGCGATCCCCCTCCTTTTTGAAAAAGACTGCTTCATCTCCGAAGAGCGTAAACGTGTAGGCACGGGCATAGTTGCCGGACGCTTCAAGGCGCCACTTTTCCAGGACGTACCACTCACAGGAATCTTCGTCCGCCTCTTCCTCTTCCCGCTCCAGGCGGATCATTTCGATAGCCTTTTCAAAGGACGAAACAGGACCTTCAAACGCCTGCTTTTCGTTGAAGATCTCCTCGTCGAACCACGCCGCGCTGAGGGTGAAGATATCACCGTCCCGCAGTGTTTTCATTTCCCGGATGGCGTCATCCACCCGTCGCTTGTCCTCGCCCGTAAGCCACGCCGCTTTGGTTTCCAAAGGCGCGGGGGCGCACAGTACCGTTTCCGTGACGCTGACGGGATCCCACAAAGCCGGGTCCGACAGATACGCGCGCATCTCCGGAGAGGGGATGAAGGTTTCCAGAAATGCCGTCAGTTTTTCGAGATTCATACGTAAAACTCCTCCATGGTGTTGAGGCAAAGGCAACCCAGGCGGCCGCCGTCGAACACGGCACCGCAGTCCAGGGCAATATGCCCGTTTTCCTGCCAAATACGCCCCCGAAAAGCGGGATCGATAAACGCCGTGGGGGTGTGTCCGGTGATAAAAGTCAGGTCGGGATCGTAGCATAGCTCGTAATCCGGCTCGCCCCAGATGAAGTCCTCCTTATTTCTCTCCCCGGTCTGCCATTGTTCCCGATCCGGCAGGGTGTGAGAGAGATGAAAGCGTCGCCCGGCAACGGTGATCTCCTCATGGAGCCGGAAGGTTTTGAGATAGGCGACGATCTCCTCCCGCTTTTCCGGGACGAGGCGCAGAAACGCTTTGTGGGTGGGTTCTCCGCCGTTATCCCGCCACATGGCGCGATAGGCGGAACCGATCTCCCGCTCCGGGCGTTCCCCGGCGACAAGGCGCATCACGGGCAGCGCCATATCCTCGTGGTTCCCTAAAAAGGGGATCACGTTTTTGCGTTTTCTCATATCCTGCAAAATGGCGATCCCGCCGGGTCCCCGGTCGATCACGTCCCCGAGGATATAGAGGGTATCGCTTTCTTTCAAACCGATCTTCTCCAGCATGGCGAAGTATTTCTCTTCACAGCCGTGCAGATCGCTCATTACGTAGGTCATATTATCTCCTGTTGAAAAAAGTCCCTTTTTGTGGTAGAATGAAATAAGAAACGACGGAGGGACGAAAAATGGTCAATTTATCAAAATCCAAATACTGCGGTTTGTGGCAGTGTCCGAAGATCGTCTGGATGAGAAAGTATATGCCCGATGAGGCCCGGGTGGACGCCAGTCTTCAAAGCCGGCTGGATGCAGGCAACGTGGTGGGGGACCTTGCCATGGGGATCTTCGGGGACTTCGTGGAAGTCACCGCCTATAAGGATCCGGAAACAAAGGAATTGGATTTGGATAAAATGATCGCCGCCACCGAAGCCGAAATGGAAAAGGGCACGGAGAATATCTGCGAGGCGTCCTTCTCCTACAACGGTCTGTACTGCGCCGTGGATATCCTGAAAAAGGACGGAGACGGCTGGGCGATCTACGAGGTGAAAAGCTCCACCAAGCACCAGCGGGACGATGGCAAATGGGAAGACGATAAAGAGGTCTATATCGCCGATATCGCCTACCAGAAATACGTGCTGGAGCATTGCGGCGTGAAGGTGACGGGTACGTTCCTCGTCTGCCTGAACGGGGACTACGTCTTTGACGGAACACTGGATCTTACAAAACTCTTCTTCATTTCCGACGTGGCGGATAAAATGGCGACGGAGATCGGGAGCATCGAGGCGAACGTTGCCAAAGCGGAGGAGATCCTGCCCGTGGATACGGAGCCGGATATCGACCTGAGCGTGAACTGCAAGAAGCCCTATTTCTGCGCCTTCTGGAAGTATTGCTCCCGGAATCTGCCGGAAAAGAGCGTTTTCAACGTATATCGTTTGTGGTTCAGCAAAAAGATCGCCTACTACAAAAACGGCTGGATCACCTACCGGGATCTGCTGGAGAATTCTCCCATCAAAAACGCCACCCAGATCCGGCAAATGGAGTTTGAGGTCTTTGACAAGCCGGACTATATCGACGCCCCGGCGATCTATTCCTTCCTGCAGACCCTGTCCTATCCCCTCTACTTTCTGGACTTTGAGACTACACAGCCCGTGATCCCGAAATACGTCGGCACCCGCCCCTATATGCAGATCCCCTTCCAGTATTCTCTCCATTATATCGAGAAAGAGGGGGGCGAACTGAAGCATAAGGAATTCCTCGCCCAGCCCGGGGCTGATCCCCGCCGGGCGCTGGCGGAGAGCTTATGCCGGGACATCCCCATGGACGTCTGCACCACCGCCTACAACAAGGCGTTTGAATGTACCCGCCTGCGGGAGTTGGCGGCGGCGTTCCCGGATCTGTCGGAGCATCTGCTGAACATCAGCGATCATA
>CAMPCJ010000028.1 GCA_946645685.1 uncultured Clostridia bacterium
AGGAAGCATCTTTCTTTTTTTGTCACGGTTTTACGCGAAATACGCGGCGCAGCGATCCACGTAAGCCAAAATGGCTCTGCACACGTCGCCGTACCGGGTACTGTAGGCGGGCGTTTCCTGATAGATCACGCAGTAGCTTGCCACACTGGTGGTAAAGCTGCCCACGATTTCTCCGCCGCACTTGGCGAAAATCATTCCGCCTTTGCCGCTTCTTCTTTTTCCAGTTCGGTATACGCCACCTTCCCCACCAAGGTCTTCGGCAGAGATTTACGCACCTCGATATCATAGGGCAGCGCGTATTTGGCGATGTTTTTCTTGCAAAGCTCCCTGAGAGAGGTCATAAGCTGTTCATTGGGTTCAAAGCCTTCCCGCAGAACGACGAACGCCTTGACCTTCTGCATTTTCACCGGATCCTTCACGCCGATGACGCAGCTCATCTGCACCGCTTCATGGGACTCTAAGATGTTTTCGATCTGGGAAGGATACACGTTGTAGCCGGAGGTGATGATCATCCGTTTGATCCGCTGCTTGAAGAAGATGAAGCCCTCCTCATTCATATACCCCATATCCCCGGTGTGAAGCCAGCGATGGCCGTCCTCGTGGACGCGCAGCGTATTGGCGTTCTCCTCGGGGTGACCCAGGTATCCGATCATCACGCTGGGTCCGGTCAGGCAGATCTCTCCATCCTCTCCGTAAGGCGCCTCCTCGGTGGTGCCGACCTTGCAGATCTTGTAATAGGTATCGGGATAAGGCAGACCGATGCTTCCCTCCACCTCCTTATTATAGGGGGTCAGACAGCTTGCCGTAACGCACTCCGTGGTGCCGTAACCCTCCCGGATACGGATGGCGGAACCGTGCTGCGCCAAAAAGGCGTCGAACTTTTTCTTCAGCTCGATGGAGAGGGAATCGCCGCCGGAGAACACGCCCATCAGGAAATCCAGTTTCTTCCCTTCCAGAAATTTGTTCCCGGCGATCCGTTCGAACAAGGTGGGGACGCCGGCGATGTAATTGGGCTTTTCCTTGACGATCAATTCCGCGTATTCCTTGGGGGTGAAACGGGGCACCAGAATGGATTCGCCGCCCGCCACCATCATGGTATGGATGCAAACGCCCAATCCGAAGCCGTGGAACATAGGCATGGCGGCAAGCATCTTTTTCCCGGTGATCTCGTAATGATTCATGTGGATCGTTTGCAAAGCCAGGGCGTTAAAGTTCAGGTTGGAGAGCAAAATGCCCTTGGTCACGCCGGTCGTGCCGCCGGAAAAGAGGATGACGGCGGGATCGGACGCGCCCTTCTGCACAATGTACGAGCCTTTGTATTCGGCACCGGCGGCTATGAAATCCCGCCACACGGTCACGTTGTCATGGGTGGAAACGGGCTTGATCTTCCGTCCTACGGTCAGACGGTACGCCTGTTTTTTGGGAAACCGCAGGGCGTCCGCAACGCTCGTGATGATCAGATGCTCCACGGGAACGGCTTTTTCCACTTCCAAAAACTTGGGATAGAACTGATCCAGGGTCAGAACCACACTGCATTCCGCTTCCCGCAGGAAATGACAGATCTCCCCTTCCGCGGAGAGAGGATGCACCATAACGGCAATGGCGCCGATGCGGTTCAGCGCATACAACGCAAACACCGTCTGGGGCACGTTGGGCATACAGATACACACCTTTTGCCCTTCCAGGATCCCCAGCGCGGTGAAGGAACGGGCGACCAGATCGATCGCGGCGGCGAGCCGGGCGTAGCTGGTGCCGTAGCCCATAAAGGACAGCGCTCTCAGATCCGGATGGGTGGCGGCGGTATCAAGCACCACCTGGCTCATAGAGGTTTGGGGATAATCCAAATGAAACTTCACGTCACCGTAAGAGGATAACCACGGCGCTTTCAATTCTTCCACGATCAAATTTCTCCTTCTTCAAATTCCACGGGCGCCCAAATGGGTTCGTCCAGGATCTCCGGTCGTTTCAGGATGGCTCGCAGGATCTTTACGCTCTTGGCAAAGTAGAAGCCGTCGGCGATCCGCTCATCCACCGTAAAGCCCAGGGGCAATACTTCTTTCATTTCGTAGGTGCCATCCTGCTTGAAAAGCGGCTTCCAGTGCTTTTCCCCCACGATGACGAAAAAGGAATTGGTGCCCCAGTCCACCAAATGGTGATAATCCGCCGTCATTTTGATACTGCCTAAATTGGTGACAAAACAAGTGGCGTGGTAGGGATCGAACGCTTCCAGCGCCTTTGGCAGCCAACCGTGATAATCCAGCCAGAAAAGGATCTTCGCCACGAAGCGAAGAAGCGGACGCGGCAGCGCGTTGAGCTTGGAAACAATGCCGCTGGTGCCATCCGTCCCGCCTTCCTTGCGAATGGCGTTGACTTCTTTCTTGATCCGCCCGTGGATCTGATCCAGAAGACCGATATCCTTTTCCTGATCCACCTTCATAATGATCATACCTTCTTCGGCGTTATCCGCGAAAACGCGTTTGATCACGAAGGCAAAGGAAATGTCGTGCCTTTGATAGGTCCTGTGTCCCTGCAGATAGCGGTTCATGGCGGGGCGCAAATAGATGGTCTTTGCCAGTGCTGCCAGCATCACGTGAAAAATGGTATATTTGAAATCCACTTCTCCGGCGTTTTTCCGCTCCAGAAACGCTGTTACGGCAGTCAGGTCCGGCTCATCATTCAAAACCGCCTCGTTGTCAGCGCGCCCCAGCATAATATAGGGCATAAACGCATGGATGGGATCACCGTCCAGCACCCGTGACGCGTCTTTGCGGTCACCGAAACGGCGCTTTTTCTTATCAGCCATAAGCCTTCTCCGATCTATTGCGATTTTATGTGCATCATTTTAAACCATTTTTCGATTTTTGTCAATATATAGTGTGATCGCGGCGCTCTTGATACAAGATAAGGAAAAGATTTCCTGCGCCGCGATCCGATCGCTTTCTATTCAGTTTTCTGGGGAAAGAGGAATCTCAAACCAAAAATCGCTTCCCTTTCCCGGCTCGCTTTCCACGCCGTAATTTGCCTGATGGAGCAGCAGGACCTCTTTGACGATGGATAGCCCCAGCCCCGTTCCCACACGCGCCTGGGTATGCGTCTTGTCCACACGGTAATAGCGATCCCATATATCCTTCAGTTTTTCCCGGGAGATCCCTTCCCCGTGATCGATCACGTCAAGTCTGGCGATCCCCTCCCGGACGGAGAGCGACACGATCACCGTTTTATCCGCTCCGCAATAATTCACCGCGTTATTGATGAGATTATACAAAGCCTGATTGAGCTTGACGGCATCCGCCTTGACAAAACAGCTCTCCGCGTCCGTACGAAATGTTAAGATGATCCCGTCGTTTTCCGTCAGCTTTTCATACCGGTGCATGATCCCACGCACCAGGTCGACCAGATCCAGCCGTTCCAGCTTGAGCTGATCCATGCCCGCTTCCATCTTGGAAAGATCCAGAAGATCCGTTACCAGATCGGAAAGGCGACGGGTTTCGTCAATGACGATCTGCAGGTTCTCCGGCGTGTTTTCACCGGGCAGATCCCGCATCACCTCGCTGTAGCCGGTGATCAACGTCAGCGGCGTGCGCAGGTCATGGGACACGTTGGCGATCAATTCCCGGCGCAGGGTTTCCACCTTGTTGATTTCCTCGGACGCCGTCGCAAGGGTCTCGGAAAGCTCCATGATCTCCCGATCCCCGCGGATGCCCTCGGGGTCAAATCGACCCTTGGGCAGTTCCTTGGACGCTGTGTTCAGCTGCACCAGCGGCTTTGCGATCCGCCTTGATAAAACAAAAGACAGGATGATCGAAACCAGGATCAGGAATATGGAAATGATGATCATTTCAAAACGGATGGTCAATACCGTCGCGTCCACGGGAACGATCACCGCGGACATGGAGATGAAACGGACGGAGCCGTCCTCTCCCGTCACCGTCTGGCATCGCAGAAAACAGTCGTAAGGGTCAGCGGAACCGCTGGGCCCATAGCGGCGGGAGCCGTATTCTTCAAAAAATCGGAAGATCCCCCGGGAAGCGTCCAGCCGTTCCAGGATCTTCTGGATCTCTTCCGCGGACAGATAACTCTCCATATATCCGCTGCGATCCTCTTCCACCGCCTCATACAAGACGGCAGCCGACGCGGGACGCAGACTGTGCACCAGGCACGGGCCGCCGGCGTGCACACGCACGACTTCGTTCATTTCCCCGTCATACACGGTGGTGCAAATGCCGTAGGAAGCGGAGATCTCTTCCGCGAAGGAAGCCATTTCCTCGTCGCTCATCCCGTTCATGCGGGCGGCGCTGCGCCGGACGGAATCCGTCTTGATGGCCTTGTAAACGTCGTTGAGAAACACCACCTGCAAAATCCAGAGCAGGGCGATAACGATGGCGCTGAAGCCCAAAAAAGCGACAGCCAGACGAAAGCGTATGCCGATCCTACGCATCAAACCGGTACCCTACGCCGCGAAGCGTCACGATCCGGGAAGCGTAATCCCCCAGACTTTTTCGAAGCAATTTGATATGCGTGTCGAGCGTTCGGTCGTCTCCGTAAAAATCGTTGCCCCACACGTCACAGATCAGCTTTTCCCGGCTCAAAGCCAGGTTGCGGTTCCGCACCAGGTAAAACAACAATTCGTATTCTTTGGGTGAAAGATCCAGTGTCTTTCCGTCCACCGATACGATCCGCGCGGCAAAGTCGACCTTTAATCCGTCTGTAATGAAAACGTTCTTATCCACCTCTTTTTTGGGATGGGTGCGGTTCAGGATCGCGCCCACGCGCATCATCAGTTCCTTCGGTGAAAAAGGCTTGACCACGTAATCGTCCACGCCCAGCTCAAATCCGTGGATCTTGTCGTATTCCTCCCCCCGGGCGGATAGCATCAGAACGGGAACGCTGCTTTTTTTCCGGATCTCCCGCACGGCGGAAAACCCGTCCAGCTCCGGCATCATCACGTCCATGATCACCAGATCATATTTGTGAAGCAGGCACTGGGTCACGGCCTGCATCCCGTCGGAAGCCTCTTCCACCTCATACCCGTCAAATTCCGCGTATTTACGGATCATGGTGCGGATCTTGGTCTCGTCGTCTACGATCAACAGTTTCATACCGGGTCTCCTTTGCTCGTTTTGTCCTGTCAAGGATAGCCTATATTTGTGAACAGGTCGTGAAGAAGAAGGGAAAAGGCGAGCGGGACGCCTCTTCAGCCTTCTTTGATATAGGTTTCCTCCAGGGATGAAAAGTCGCTTTCCGTTGCTTCCAGGACGACGGCTCCGTCCGAAAGGATCAACCGGAACGAGTCGCAAAAGGCGATCCCCTCTTCCTCTATGGTGAGCGAAGTGGAGATCGACGCGCCGTAGCGGGGCGTCAAGGCGACCAGAAGCGCGTTAGCGGACGCGCCGGGTCCCACGCTGAGCACGCCTTTGTCGGAACGGTATTTCCCGTACCACATGGATTTATCCGGGGCAGGCTGTGCCTCCCGAATCTCCGTGCGGGACAGCGTGTAGCCGCCAGCGCTTTCTTCCGCCTGCATCAGATCTTTCTTCTCGTCAAAGCGCAGGGCGAGAAATCGTTCCGGGTCATCCGCCCCGAAGCCGTCCAAGACAACGGTGGATTCCTCAATGATGAAACCGCCGCGGCGCATATCCCCGTCGGGGGACAGGATCTCATAGGTCCCGTTCCCGCCCTCATCGGAAAGGATCAGATACGAGAAAGGCGCCCGGCTTCCCGCCCAAACGCCGACGACACGACTGACGGGCAGTCCCTGCTCCGCCGGTTCCGTCGCGGCGTTATTCTCCGCTTTGCAGGCGGATGCGAAAAGCAAAACTGCCAATGTCAGAAGCAGTGCGACGGTTGTTTTCTTCATACAGTCACGTCCCCTTTCCCGTATAGTATTTCTATTTTACCATTGAAAAAAACGCCCGTCAATCTTCTTCCCGCGCTTCTTCCGCGTTCTTCAGCGCCGCAAGGATCTCTTGATCCGCGGGACAAAACGGAAGTGTGTCGAATTCGCTGCTTTTCACCCATCGCATTTCCTCGTGTTCCAATAGGCGGATGGCGCCCGCATCCACCCGGGCGCGGTACAGATACAAATGGATGGCAATATCCGGGTAAACGTGGAAAACGTCATAAAAGAGATCCCCCACCGCCACGGTCACGCCGAGTTCCTCGCGGCATTCCCGGATCAGCGCTTCCCGATGGCTCTCTCCTTCCTCCACCTTTCCGCCTGCGAATTCAAAACACCCGCCCCGGGCTTTATGCCGGGGTCGGCGGAACACCAGATAGGCGCCGTCTTTTTCAAACAACGCCGCAACAACGTCTCTCATCATTTTCCTCCCGGATCCACTGAAACGGGATCGCACACACGCATACTGTCCGCCGTTACCGCGGCGTCGTACGCCAAAATCTTTACGCCGCTTTGCATCGCCTTTCTCAGCGCAGCCCCGAAGGCGGGATGCATGGCGTCGTTTGGACGAAACACCTCCACTCCCTTCATCTGGATCAAGAAGAAGACGTAGGCTTCGTACCCTTCCCGTACGGCTCCCGTCAATTCGTTCAGATGCTTTACGCCCCGCAAGGTGGGCGCGTCCGGAAACAAAGCTGCGCCGTCCTTCTCCAGGGTCACGCCCTTCACCTCCACGAACGCCCGCCTGTTTCCTTTCCGAACATAGAAATCAAAGCGGGACTCACCGAATCTCACCTCCGCCTTGACCTCGTCCGGCGCGGGGATCACGCCGCCCGCGGCAAGAAATTCCCCCACGGCGGCGTTGGGCGCTTGAGCGTCCATATTGATCAAAAGGGACGTTTTTCCCTCTCGTTTTTTCTCCACGGCGATCAAATCGTACCGGGTCTTGCGCGCGGGGTTGGATCCCTTCGCAAGATACACGCGGCAGCCGGGAACGAGCAATTCCCGGCAGCGACCTGTATTTTTCACGTGTACGATCTCTTCTTTTCCCGCAAGGCGCACCCAGGCGATAAACCGGTTCGGTCTTTCCAAAAAGACCGCTTCTGCGACTTGATCATATTGCATATTCTCTCCCTCCCGGCATATCGTTATTGTATCACAAATGATCCTGTGCGGCAAGCAAGTCCGGCTCAAACTTGACAGAACACGGTAAATTGTTTATAGTAAGAAGAAGAGAACGCCTTTTAAGGCGCTGAGAAATGAAACGAAGGAGTTGAATGTATGGATCGCAACAAGCAGATCGTCCGCGTGAGCTTGGTTGGTATCATCGCAAACCTTCTCCTGGTGGCGGGAAAAGCCTTCGCCGGGCTTGTCACGCATTCCATCGCCATTATCCTGGACGCTGTCAATAATTTAAGCGACGCCCTTTCTTCGGTCATCACCATCGTCGGCACAAAGCTTGCCGGAAAAGCGCCGGACCGGAAGCATCCCTTCGGTCACGGTCGGATCGAGCATATCACGTCTCTGGTGATCGCGGTGATCGTTCTGCTGGCAGGCGCGGCTTCCTTCCGGGAGTCCGTGGAAAAGATCGTCTCCCCCTCCGCCGTGGAATATGACGTGGTGCCGCTTATCATCGTAGCGGTAGCCGTCGTGGTGAAATTCTTCCTGGGGAGATGGGTCAAGAAAAAGGGAGAAACGCTCCATTCCGAATCCCTGGTAGCCTCCGGCACGGACGCTTTCTTTGATTCCATTATTTCTCTGACCACTCTGGTCGCCGCGGGCATCAGCCTGGTGTGGCACGTGAACCTGGAGGGGTATCTGGGCGCCATCATTTCCGTGATCATCATCAAAGCCGGTATCGAGATCCTGATGGAAAGCCTCAACGGCATCATCGGCACCCGGGTGGACGGTGAGATCACCAACGCCATCAAGGACAAGGTCACTTCCTTTCCCGAAGTGCACGGCGCCTATGACCTGATCCTGCACCGCTACGGTCCGGAGAAGACCATCGGTTCCATCCACATAGAAGTGGACGACAATATGACCGCCCGGCAGATCCATCATCTGACGCGGAGCATCTCGGAAGCGGTTTACAAAGATTTCGGCATTCTCATCACCGTGGGCATTTACGCCTCCAATTCCGGGGATGAAGAGACCACGGCGATCAAAGGCGCTGTGGAAGAGCTTTTGAAATCCTATCCCCAGGTGCTTCAAATGCACGGCTTCTACAGGGAGCCGGGAACGGATCGGATCACCTTTGACCTGGTCGTCACCTTTGACTGCGACCCCCAGGCGACCTTGGCCGAGATCCGAGAGAAACTGGCGGAGCAGTATCCGGATAAGACTTTCGAGATCATATTGGACAGCGATTTTACCGACTGAGTTTTTAACAAAAAAGCGGTGTGTTTCATCTAAAGTGGAACGCACCGCTTTGTCGATCTGCGCGGTGGTAAAACGACCGGCGCTGATTGTATCGTAAAACCCGCCGCACCTCCCTTTCGGGAAGGCGGCGGGTTTTACGGCTCACTCTTTTTATGCCTTGTAGTTGTAGCCGGTGTTGATGGCTTTCAGGTTGATCTCGAAGAGATCGGCGTGCTTGGCGGAAACGACCTTGTGCAGAGCGTCCTCCAGGTTATCGTGGGTCAGCGCGTCGCATTCGGCGATGAGCTTGCCCACCATGACCATATTGGCAAGAGTGGGGGCGCCCATCTCGTTGGCAAGCCTGGTCGCGGGAACGTAGAACACATTCACGTCGCTGCGCTTTACCTTGCGCTCGATCAGGGTGGATTCCACCAGGATGATGCCGCCGGGATTGACTGCGTCTTCATACTTGTCCAAAGAGGGCAGGTTCATGGCGATCAGCACGTCGGGCTTGGAAACGATGGGAGAGCCCACGGGATCGTCGCTGACGATAACGGAACAGTTAGCGGTACCGCCGCGCATTTCCGGACCGTAGGAAGGCAGCCAGGAAAGCTCCTTCCCCTCCATCAGCGCTTTATAAGAGAGCACTTTGCCTGCAAACAAAACGCCCTGTCCGCCGAAACCGGCAATGAGGATCTGCGTCGTCATTTTGCCACCTCCTCGGTCTTATCCTTGTAAACGCCCAGGGGATAATAGGGGATCATCTTCTCCTCCACCCACTGCAGCGCTTTTTCAGGCGTCATACCCCAGTTGGTGGGGCAGGAAGATACGACCTCGATCAAAGAGAATCCCTTGCCCTCGATCTGATTGCGAAACGCCTTTTCGATCGCTCTCTTGGCGTTCTTCACGTTTTTCACGTTGTTCACCGCCACGCGTTCCAGATAGGCGGGACCGTCCAACCCGGCGAGAAGCTCGCAGATCTTCACGGGATACCCCGCGACCTTGACGTCTCTGCCGTAGGGGGAGGTCTGGGTGACCTGACCGGGGAGCGAGGTGGGCGCCATCTGACCGCCTGTCATACCGTAAATGGCATTGTTGACGAAGATGACGGTGATGTTTTCGTTTCTCGTGGCGGCGTGAACGGTCTCCGCCATACCGATGGACGCCAGATCGCCGTCTCCCTGATAGGTGAAGACCACGTTCTCCGGCAGAGAGCGCTTGATGCCGGTGGCAACGGCAGGCGCTCTGCCGTGAGCGGCTTCCACCATATCACAGGCAAAGTAGTTATAAGCCATAACGGCGCATCCCACGGGAGCCACGCCGATGGTCTTGCCCTCGATCCCCAAAGTATCAATGGCTTCCGCCACCAGACGGTGAATGATACCGTGGGTGCAGCCGGGGCAATAATGAAGCTCGGCATCCGTCAAGCTTTTCGGTTTCTGAAATACCACAGCCATTATGCATTCCCTCCTGCAATCTTTTTAACGGTTTCGATGACCTGATCCGGCGTGGGGATCATGCCGCCCACGCGGTTACAGAGCACCACGGGCTTTTTGCAATCCTCCGCCAGTTTCACGTCTTCGATCATCTGACCCATGGAAAGCTCCACGGAGACGAACGCCTTGACCTTCTCGGCGGCTTCGGCGATGACTTTCTTGGGGAAGGGCCAAATGGTGATGGGACGGATGAGGCCTGCCTTGATGCCTTCCTTGCGGAGAGCGACCACGGCGTTCTTGGAAACGCGCGCCGCAATGCCGAAAGCGACGATGCAATACTCCGCGTCATCCATCATATAGCTCTCGAAACGCGCTTCGTTTTCCTCGATGGCTTTATAACGCCGGTACCGCTCCAGGTTCTTTTCTTCCAGCTGTTCGGGAACCAGGTACAGGGAGTTGATGATGTTGTGCTTTCTCTTCCCTTCCGTACCGGTGACTGCCCAGGGCTTTTCCACACGATTCACGTGTTCTTCGGGGAGCGCCACAGGCTCCATCATCTGCCCCAGGGTACCATCCGCCAAAAGCATGGCGGGCACGCGATACTTATCGGACAAATCGAACGCCAGCGCGGTCAGATCCGCCATTTCCTGAACGGAATCGGGGGTGAGGACGATGAGGTGATAGTCACCGTGTCCGCCGCCCTTGGTCGCCTGGAAATAGTCGGACTGGGACGGCTGGATGCCGCCCAGGCCGGGGCCGCCCCGCTGAACGTTGACGATAAGGCAGGGCAGGTCGGAGCCGGCAATGTAAGAAATGCCCTCCTGCTTCAGGGAGATCCCGGGAGAGGAAGAAGAGGTCATGACCCGCTTGCCCGTACCGGAAACGCCGTAGACCATGTTGATCGCGGCGATCTCACTCTCCGCCTGGAGGAAGACGCCGTTGATCTTCGGCATGCGCTTTGCCATATACGCCGCCAATTCCGTCTGGGGCGTGATGGGATACCCGAAATAATGTCGGCAACCGGCGCGGATCGCCGCTTCGGCGATGGCTTCGTTGCCCTTCATCAATACTTTTTCAGCCATACTCTCACCTCACTTTTCCACCGTAATGACGCAATCGGGGCACATGGTGGCGCAGAAGGCGCACCCGATGCACTGGGATTGATCCGTCATTTCGGCGGGAGAATGTCCCTTTTTGTTGATCTTGTCCTTGGCAATGACCAGGATCTTCTTGGGGCATGCCGCCACACACAGACCGCAGCCCTTGCACAGGTCGGTTTGGAACGTTACTTTTGCCATACCGTATTCTCCTATTCAAAAATTTTCTTTTGCAATGTCAGCGGGAATTCTCCATCCCCCGCCAGATCCGCACGCACCGTTGTCATGCGGACGGGCAATCCGGAAAGCCGGGAAAGCTCCTTGGCTTTCGACAGGCTTTTTTCCACGTCCTCCCGGGTGGTCTCCGCCCCCAAATTGGAATTGTTCACGATCCCCGTGAAAGGGATCCCTGCGGCGGCCTCCACCTCCCGCAAGACCTCCAGCGCCTCCGCGGGCGTGGTAGTCAGAGGGCGGTAAAAATTGACCACACAGAGCATATCATAATCGTTTTCTTCCAGGATGTAGGGCACGTAGCGACCCAGCGCCAGGGCGCCGCGGTCGTCGCCTCCTACGTCGATCACGGCGTAGCGGGAGCGATCCTGCACCAGAGCGTACGCCTGGGAAGGCAGGCTGGGCAGATCCACGTTGCTGTTGGCAAAAGGCAGGGTGATGACCCTGGCGCCCGCACGCGTCAGTTCCTCTTCGCTGTCCTTCGTGCGAAAATAGGGGTTGACCACGTCCAGATCCGCGATGGTCACCGGCAGTCCCTTCGCCAAAAGATCACGGGTGAAATTGATGGCGATGTTGGTCTTGCCGCTGCCGTAATGCCCGCAAAACAGGGTGATCCGTTTCATTATTTCACGTGGTAGATCCACCCGAATTCATCTTCCTTCTTACCGGTCTGAATGCCGGTAATGGCGTCGTAGAGCATTTGAGTGGTCTCGCCGATCTTGCCGCCGGCGATCTCGTAATCCTTGCCGTTGTAAGACAGGAGACCCACGGGAGAGACCACAGCCGCCGTGCCGCAGCCCCACGCTTCTTCCAGCGTACCGTCTTCCATTGCTTTGGCAAGCTCATCCACGCTGATGCGGCGCTCCTCGGCATCCACGCCGTGGGCGCGGAGATATTCCAGAATGCTCTTCCGGGTGATGCCGGGCAGAATGGAGCCGGTAAGGGCGGGAGTGACGATCTTTCCGGCGATCTTGAACATGATGTTCATGGCGCCGACTTCTTCGATGTACTTCTGTTCCACGCCGTCCAGCCACAAGACCTGAGCAAAGCCCTTCTCCGCCGCCTTTTCGCCGGCGCGGGTGCTGGCCGCGTAGTTGCCGCCGCACTTGGCTTCACCGGTACCGCCGCGCACCGCGCGAACGTCGTGAGACTCGATCATGATCTTCACGGGCGCCAGACCGCTCGCATAGTAACTGCCGGAGGGAGAGAGAATGATGTAAAAACGGGCGTGAGAAACGGCGTGAACGCCCAGATGCTCATCGTCGCCGATCATAAACGGACGGATGTAAAGACTCGTTCCCTGCCCGTGGGGGATCCACTCGGAATCCAGATCCACCAGCTTGGTCAGACCCTCCAGCGCCAGATCGCCGTCGAATTCCGGCAGACCCATACGCTCGGCGGAGCGGTTCATACGCTTAAAGTTTTCCTGGGGACGGAACATGGCGATGGAGCCGTCCACCCGGCGATAGGCTTTCAGACCTTCAAAGATCTCGGCGCCGTAATGGAGAACGGTGGAAGCGGGATGGAGAACGATGGGCCCGAAGGGCTCGATGCGGGGATCGTGCCAGCCCTTATCCTTGTCCCACTCCCATACGAACATATGGTCGGTGAAGATCTTGCCGAAGCCCAGCTTCGTCTCATCCGTGGGCAAAGGCTTGGGATTGGTCGTTTTTGTGATCGGAATGTTGTAAGCCATGATACTTTCTCCTTTTCACTGAAATTGAGAGCGTAAACGCTCGGGTTTACAATTCGTTTCTGCGGATCTTCCCGCTGATGGTCTTGGGAAGCTCGTCCCGGAACACCACCAAACGGGGGTATTTATAGGGGGCGGTATGCTCCTTGACGTAATTCTGGATCTCTTTTTTCAACTCTTCCGTAGGCTCGGTCCCCTTGGTAAGAACGACGCTCGCCTTTACGATCTGCCCGCGGATCTCATCCGGCGCGGCGGAAACGCCGCATTCCAGGACGTAGGGAAGCTCCATGATGACGCTTTCGATCTCAAAGGGACCGATGCGGTACCCGGAGGACTTGATGATGTCGTCCACACGACCCACGTACCAGAAGTAGCCGTCCTCATCCTGCCAGGCGGTATCGCCGGTATGATAGAGACCGTTGCGCATACACTCCGCCGTTTTCTCCGGCTCCGCCAGATACTGACGGAACAGACCAACCGGACTTCCATCGTCCAAGCGGATGGCGATCTCCCCCACTTCGCCGGGGGCGACGGGCTTATCATCTTTATCCACAAGCTCCAGCTTGTACTGGGGAGAAGCGATGCCCATAGAGCCGATCTTCACCGGGGTACCGGCAAAGTTGGCGATGACCAGGGTGGTCTCCGTCTGACCGAAGCCCTCCATGATCTCCAGCCCCGTGAGCTTCTCAAACTGCCGCGCCACTTCGGGGTTGAGCGCCTCACCGGCGGTGGTCATATGCCGCACGGAAGAAAAGTCGTAGCGGGACAGATCTTCTTTGATCATCATCCGGAGCATGGTAGGCGGCGCACAGAACGTGGTGATCTGATACTTGGCGAAAAGCGGCATGATATCCGCGGCGGAAAACCGGTCGAAGTCATAAACGAAAACCGCGCCCTCGCACATCCACTGCCCGTAGAGCTTGCCCCACAGGGATTTGCCCCAGCCGGTGTCGGAGATGGTGAAATGCAAACCGTCCGGCTCACAGCAATGCCAGTACCGCGCCGTGAGGAAATGTCCTAAGCCGTACGTGTGCTTATGCTCCACCATTTTGGGGTTGCCGGTGGTGCCGGAGGAGAAGAACATCAGCGCCGGCGCGTCCCCGGCGGGCGTATCCGCCGAACGGGGGAAAACGCTGGAAAACAAAGGATATTCCGCGTCGAAATCGTGCCAGCCGTCCTTCTTTCCGCCCACCAGGATCCTGGTGGTAACGGAAGGGGCGTTTTCCATGGCTTTTTCAGCCAGGTCGGCGGTATCTCCGTCGGCGGTGCAGACGATGGCGTTCACACCGGCGGCGTTATACCGATATTCAAAATCGTGTACTTTCAATAAATAGGTGGCGGGAATGGCAATGGCGCCCAGCTTATGCAAAGCGACCATAGCAAACCAGAATTGGTAGTGACGCTTCAGCACCAGCATCACCTTATCGCCCTTCTTGATCCCCAGGGAACGGAAATAATTGGCGGTGCGGTTGGACTCCTTTTTGATGTCCTTAAAAGTGAAGCGACGCTCCTTTTTCTCCCGATCCAAATGGATCATGGCGAGCTTTGTGGGATAGCGATCCGCAATGCGGTCCACCACGTCATAGCCGAAATTAAAGCGCTCGGTGTTGTGAAACTCCACCGATTTCAAACGCCCCGCTTCATCCACGCCGGTAGTGACGAACTCCTCACACAAAAGCTTGGTGTCGGAGGGGGAAGTGGTCTCCCTCAGCTCTCCTTCGCCGCTCGCCTCGCCGGGCAATACCACCGCGCAGAAGACGCAGTCAGAGCCGCCTACGGCGATCATCCCGTGGGGCGTGGAGCTGTTGTAATAAATGCTGTCCCCTTCCCGGAGAAGCTCCTGATGGTTGCCCACCTGCACGAGAAGCGACCCGGACAGGACCAGATCGAACTCCTGCCCGTTGTGACGGGTCAGGTGGATGGGCTTGTTCTGCAATTCCTCGGAGTACTCGTACCGCACCCAGTAGGGCTCTGCGATCTTGCTTTTGAATTTGGGCGCCAGATTCTGGATCATGATCCCGTCTTCCTTGGCGGTCTGCCGCCCCTGCCCCTTCCGGGTCACGGTGTAGGAAGACAGATGGGCGTCGTGCCCCTCCAGAAGCTCCGTCAACTCCATGTGGAACGCCAGGGCGCACTTGTGGATGAAGGTAAACGGCAGATCCACCTTGCCGCTTTCATAGGCGACGTATTCCGGCACGCTGACTTCGGTCAAAGACGCCATCATTTCCTCGGAATAGCCCAGGATCTCGCGGATGGCGCGGATACGGGAAGCGACCTCGGTCAGTTCGTTCTGCACGGGCTTTGCGTTGTTCATAAAAGGCTCCTTTCGTAAAAAAACTCGTCCCAAAGAATTTACTTTGAGACGAGCTTGAAACCTTTTCAAGACCCGCGGTACCACTCAAATTGCGATATAAATCGCCACTCAGGCTCTGACAAGCCGTATGCTTTTACGCAGCAATCACGGAAGGCGCCTACTTACAAACGTGTTCGGACCTTCAGCTCGGAAGGGATGGGAGAAAGATCTTTCACCGCCGGGATCGCACCGTCCCCGGCTCTCTGCGGGTTTCACGATCAACTCCGTCTTCGTCATCGCTTTTCGGGACTAAAATGGATTGTAGCACCAAGCTCGCCCGTTGTCAAGGTTTTTCAGAATATTTTTATAAGTTCTCTCCGCCTTATTTTTTCCCGATCCCCAGCATTTCCACGGAGGCGTCTTTCATCTTGTACTTCAGGATCTTGCCGGCGGCGTTCATGGGAAATTCTTTTACGAAGAGAAAATACCGGGGCACCTTATGCCGCGCCATATGGGAAGCGCCGTATTCCCGCATTTCCTCTTCCCCGCTCTCCTCGTTTTCGTGGAGGATGATCCAGGCGCAAGCCTCTTCGCCGTACTTCTCATCCGGCACGCCGATGACCTGCACGTCCCGCACCTTGGGGTGGGTCAGGTAAAACTCTTCGATCTCACGGGGGTACAGATTCTCTCCTCCGCGGATGATCATATCCTTCAACCGACCGGTCACTTTATAGTATCCGTCCGGGGTACGGCAGCAAATATCGCCGGTATGGAGCCAGCCGTTTTCGTCGATGGTCTGCGCGGTGGCTTCCGGCATCTTGTAATAGCCCTTCATAATGTTGAAGCCCTTTGCCACAAACTCGCCGTTTTCCCCGTCGGGAAGCTCCTCGCCGGTCTCCGGGTCGATGATCTTGCAGCTGACGCCGGGGAAGGCGGAGCCAACCGTTTCCACGCGATGATCTTCGTCTTCATTGACCTCGCCCATCGTGCATCCGGGGCTGGACTCCGTCTGCCCGTAGACAGACAGGATCTCGGTCATATGCATCTCCCGGGCGGCGCGGCGCATCAGATCGGGCGGACAGTTGGAGCCAGCCATGATGCCGGTGCGCATATAGGAAAAGTCGGTAACGGCAAAATCCTCGTGATTGAACAAGGCGATGAACATGGTGGGAACGCCGTTGAAGCAGGTGATCTTCTCCCGGGTGATACACGCCAGGCACGACTTGGGGGAAAAATACGGCATGGGACACATCGTGCCGCCGTGGGTCATCATATTCGTCATGGAAAGCACCATGCCGAAGCAGTGGAACATGGGCACCTGGATCATCATCCG
>CAMPCJ010000029.1 GCA_946645685.1 uncultured Clostridia bacterium
TTTGGTGCACCTGACAGGACTTGAACCTGCACCGAGTTGCCCCGACTAGAACCTGAATCTAGCGCGTCTGCCAATTCCGCCACAGGTGCGTTGCGGAGAAGCTTTTCAACTTCAGCTTGCCTATTATAGCAGGGACGGGACGGAAAGTCAAGATGGAAAAGCACTTTTTTTCGAGGGCAAGCGCGTTTTTTTGAAAAACGTTTTTTCTGCCCCGCTCATAAAAGCGCCCCGAAAAGGAATTCTTTCCGGGGCGCTTCCAGTTTTGAAATGTTTTGTCTACTGAACGCTGGTGGGAACGGGCGCCAAGCCGTGGGCGGTGCGATAAGCGTTCAAGCCTTCGCCCACGATGGCAAGGGAGCGGGTATACGACGCTTTGGCGTCGGCGGGATTCGTCATGCCGAACACAGTCCAATCGGGAACGCTCACGTCCAGAGGGACGATCTCATAGATCCGCTTGCCGCCCTCGTTGTACATATGCACCCAGGTGGGGAGAATGTTGATGTCGGCGATCTTGACGCTTCCGTCGCTGTATTTTTCCACGGTGTAGGTGAAGATCATACCGTCTTCGGTATGCCCCTGGGGCGCCTCTTCGGTCATAATGTTCTTCCGCTGATTGGAAACGGCGTTGCCCATGGAATACACGCAGAAGGTCTCGTTGCCGTTCGCGCCGGTCAGGGTCTTCACCGGCTCCAGCACGTGGGGGTGTCCGCCGATGATGAGATCCACGCCCAGATCCGCCAGCTTCTGCCCGATCTTTTCCTGCCAGGAGCTGAGGCGGGTCGTCCAGTACTCATTGCCCCAATGGAGATAGAACACCGTGACGGCGGCGCCCTGCTCCTTCATCTGCCTTATCACGGTCTCCGCCTCGGTATAGAAAGCGTCGATCTTGTCATAGTCGAACACATTGATCATGGGGCTGACTTCATCGGATAAATAGGCGTTGCCGTTCAGGCTCTTTCTGCCGCTAGCGTCGATGCGCCCGTAGGTATAGCACGCCATACCGATGGGGATGCCGTTGATCTCCTTGACGGAATAAACGGGCTCGGAAGCGTCGGCGCGGGTGCCCAGGGTATCCATCCCCGCGGCGCGCACGGCGTTGGTGGTGCGCATCAAAGCCGCGCCGCCCACGTCGGCGGAGTGGTTATTGGCGGTAAGAAGCATATCCACCCCGGCGTCCTTCAAAGCGGTCGCCAGGCTGTCCGGCGCGTTGAAGCGGGGGTAGCCGTCATACTTCCCCGCCTCCGGCCCGCCCAGAGGTACTTCCAGGTTCGCCGCCATATAATCCACTTTGCCGAAATAATCCTTGATATACGGGAAGATCCAGTTGAAATCGTAAGAGCCGTCCGCCTGCTTGGCGGTGGCGAGCAGGGGCGTATGAATGAGAATGTCGCCGGTAGAGCCCACCGTCGCCCGGGAGACCACGTAGCTCCTCACGGGAAGAGAGGTGGCGGGATCGACGGGAATATGCTCCCCCGTGTCCGGATCCACCACGTACGCCTCGCCCGTGGCGGGGTCGACGGGATAGGGCTTGCCGGTGTTGGGGTCGATCAATTCCACGGGGCTCTCCGCCGTCGCGGTGGCGGGAGTCGCTTTCCCGCTCTGATCCTGCGGCGCCACGGTTTCTCCGGGCTTGCCGCCTTTGGTGACTGCCCACACCACGGTAAAGATCATCATCGCCACGATGACCAAACCCAAAATCAGGCGCCAGATCTGAATGCCTTTTTTTCGTTTATTTGCCATTGTCTTTGTTCCTTCCCGTTGCTGCCGATTATTTTTCCAAAAGGACCTGCCGGGCAGAATCCTTCTTGACCTTGGAATTGCTTGCGGATACCCTGGTATCGTAAACCGTCGCCTTTCCCGTATACATATATCCGCTGCCGGGATCCAGCTTTTCACTGCCCCGCAGGATCTCAAAATGCACGTGGGCGCCGTAGGCGTCGCCGGTCTCGCCCACCTCGCCGATCTTGTCGCCCTGCTTCACTTCCTGTCCCAAAACGACGTCGATGCGGTCGCAATGGGCGTAAAGCGTGGAATAGCCGTTGCCGTGATCGATGACCACGCAATAGCCGTAACCGGCGTATCCGGTACCGGGATTATACGTAAATCCCCCGTCCTGCCCGATGGCAGTCACCACGCGCCCGGAAGCGGAAGCGTAGATGCCCGCGCCCACGGGACCGGGAATGTCCCATCCCTGATGGAAGCCCATCTCCCGCTGACCGTAGAAGGAGGAAACGGCGGCACAGCGCGGCAGGATGAAGCGCCCCTTGACGCCGCTGACGCCCAGCTCCTCCGGCAAAATGCGGGTGCCCACGGAAACGACCTGCGTTTCCGCCTCTTTCACGACCTTTTCCGACAGGATCTCCCGCCGGGCTTCTTTATCCTTTACATAATAGACCCGGGCTTCCACGTCGTTCTGACCCGGAACGCCGGGGGTCGTGATCTCCGTCATGGACGTATAGAGGTCGTCGCTTTCGGTATATTCAATGGGGAAAGAGACGTTTTCCCGGTATTGCAGCACCTCGGAGCGATAAAACGCCAGATAAATGCCGCTCACGTCCCCCGGTCGCTTTTCTTCTGTCCCGGCGTCGGCAAAAAGCGTGCCGTCGCACAATAAGATGGCGCCGGGAGCGGCGCTTTCGTGCTGTTCCGGAAGCCCGGGCACCGCCGTGACGTCCGTAGACTGCGGTGCGGGAACCTCCCGCTCCTCCGGCGGAACGGCCATGTTTTCCAAAAGAGCGCGAAGCTGTTCCCGATCCATGATGCTTTCCAGGCGGCAGGGCTGGGTGACCACGCGGACCTCGTTGAGGATCCCCACGTCTTCCCCTTCCCCGGCGTTCAAACGGGTGATCTCTTTCAGCTCCTGCCGGATGGTGCTTTCTTTTTCACAGACAGCCACCTGTACCCCGTCCACGTAAAGGGCGGCGCCCGTGGTCATGTAGGAGGGCAGATAAGCGTACAGTTTTTGCTTGATCTCCTCTCGGGTGAGGAGAGGCGCGTTGCCGCCAAAGCTGTACCGGACGGTAAAGGCGAAGCGAAAGCTCCTGCCCACCAGGTCGCTCACCTCATCCTCCAGCTCCAGGATGGTTTGATCCACCGCCACGTTGCTTTCTACGGCGCCCAGCACCTGCCCGTCGATGCTTGCCAAAAGTCTGACCGGGGTCGCCAAGGAGCAAACGACGAAAACGGCGCTTGCCGCAAGGAACAAAACAAGGAGCAAAAGAGCCCGATGAGCCCGGAGAAAAGCCAAAACGGAAAAGGCGGATCCGCGCGGCGGCGAAGGCTCCCCCGCCGTCTTTGTTTCACGACGGATCACCCGATATTTCTTCATCTCCCGCTTTTGCTCGGGATTCGGCTTGGGCATCGGATCGCCTCCTTTCCGCGAGGTTGGGGATATTTTACCATATTTGGTACAAAAATGCAATACTTGCGCAAGACCTGTCCCTCTCCACCCCTGCTTCCCTTATGAAAAAGAAGACAGGCGCGTTTTATCCGTTATTCATCTAATCTTCACAATCATGGGATATACTATCCCTCACGAATGAAAGGGAGGTTTCTCCATGAAACGCATTGTTGCCTTGATCCTTTGCGGCGTGTTCGTCCTGTTCGCCGCCTGCGGCAAAACGGAAGAGCCGGAAAAGCTGGGCGGCGTCCGCACCGCCGCCGGGGACGTGTATCCCGAAGCGGTTGCGACCATAGAAGGAGAAACGGTGGGCTTCGACGAATTCCGGTATTACTATATGAACTATCGGGATCTTCACCTCTCCGAAGATGAAAACGCCTTTGAAAAAGAAGGCGCGGAAGAAGCCCTGAAAGACGAAGCGCTGGACGGGATCCTGAAAAACAGAGGCGCGCGCCTTCTTGCCGAGGAGCGGGGCATTTCTCTCAGCGACGGAGAAAAAAAGGAAGTGGAAGAAGCCATCAAGCAAGACCTTTCTCTGTTCGGAGAAGACGACCTGATCCAATCCCTGCACGAATCCTATATGTCCCGGCAGTTATACAGAGAAAGCCTGTCCTTCCAAAAGCTCTATCAGAAACTCTTTGACAGCTATTACGGAGAAGGCGGCACCGACGTTTACGACGATGAAGCGTTCCTTCGCTACTACAAGACGAATTACCTGGCGGTTCAGGAGATCTATCTGTCCTACGAACGGGGCGAAAAAGCCGGGTCATGCCCGCAAACCCGGCAAAGCGCTCTCGCCGTTGTCTCCCGTTTAGAGACGGGAGAAGATTTCTGGAAGCTGGTGGAGGAATACGGTGAGGATCCGGGCATGGAACTGGAGCCGGACGGCTACTATTTCACCCAGGGCGAGGCGGAGGAGGTCCTGTATCAGGCAAGCCTGTCCCTGAAGGAAAACGAAGTCAGCGAGCCGATCGAGGCGGCGACCGGGATCTACATCATCCGACGCGTGCCCATCCGGGATGAGAAGGCGCTGAAACGGAAGACGGACGTATTGAACGGCTATGAAGACGGCGCCGGCGTTCACCACGCGGGGGTCTATGAAAACCTGTTTCTTTCCCTGGTAGAGGCGAAGAGCCAAACGCTGAAGGTGGAGAAGATGCCCGTCTGGGACGAGATCAGCACCAAAAGCGTGTATTGAAAAAGATCGGAAAGCGATTGCTTTCCGATCTTTTTTCGGTTTATTCTTTGTCGTAATGGTAGCTGGGGACGATCTCACTCACCAGTTGCCGGATCCGATCCGATTCGCCGCGACTGGCTTCGTCCAACTCCATCAGCGCTTTCTGGAAGGCGACGTCGTCCATTTCAATGGGCTTACCGATATGGATCTTTTTGTTGGCGGTCTCCTGCATTCCTTCCTCGTCCATCAAAAGCTCTTCATAAAGCTTTTCACCGGGGCGCAGCCCCGTATACTCGATCTTGATGTCCACGTCCGGTCTGTATCCGGAGAGGCGAATGAGGTTCCGCGCCATTTCATCGATGCTCACCGGCTCGCCCATATCCAGAACGAAGATCTCTCCGCCGGAGGCATAGTAAGAAGCCTGAAGCACCAGCGCCACCGCTTCCGGAATGGTCATAAAGTAGCGGATGATCCGCTTATCGGTGACCGTTACGGGGCCGCCGGCGGCGATCTGCTCCTTAAAGAGAGGGATCACACTGCCGTTGGAGCCCAAAACGTTCCCGAAACGCACCGCCACGAAGCTGGTGTCGGGACTGCGGCGATCCATCATCTGCACCACCATCTCGCACAGACGTTTGGACGCGCCCATGATGTTGGTGGGATTCACCGCTTTATCCGTGGAAATGAGAACGAACTTCTTCACCCCGGCGGAAGCCGCCGCCACGGCGGTTTTATACGTTCCCAGAACGTTGTTCTTGATCGCCTCGTTAGGGCTGTCCTCCATCAGCGGCACGTGCTTGTGCGCCGCCGCGTGGAACACCACGTCGGGGTGGTACGTATCCATAATGTAGCGCACCCGGGAGGTGTTGCGCACGGAACCGATGAGGACCACCAGATCCAGATCCGGCACGCTTCGCTTCAATTCCTGCTGGATGGCGTAGGCGCTGTTTTCGTAGATCTCGAAAATAATGAGCCGCTTCGGTGCGCTGTGGGCGATCTGCCGGCACAACTCACTGCCGATAGACCCGCCGCCGCCGGTGACCAGAATGGTCTTCCCGCGAATGTCGGACAAGATCTCGTCCGTGTTCACCTGGATCTCTTCCCTGCCCAGCAGGTCGGTCACATCCACGTCGCGCATTTTGCCGGAAGTAACGCTGCCGTCCACCAGCTGATAGACGCCCGGGATGATCTGGAGCTTGCAGGCGGTCTGCTGACAGATGTCCAGGATCTCCCGGCGATCCTTCTTCCGGATGGTGGGAATGGCAAGGATGATACGGGTGACGCCGTACTTTTCCGCGGCGGAGACGATCTCCTGCCTGCCGCCCACGACGGGCACACCGTCTATAAAATGACCCTGCTTATTCGGGTCGTCGTCAATGATGCAGGCGACTTTGGCTTCCACCTTTTCGGATCCGTTCAGCTCCCGCAACAGCATCCGTCCGGCGTCTCCCGCGCCGATGATCATCACCACATCCGCCTGCTCGTTTTTCCGGGTCCTGCGCTTACTCACCACAAAAATACCGATCCGGTATGCGAAGCGGGAAAAGGAAACCGCCATCAGGCTGATCCCGTAGCCTCCCACGTAGTAAGACAAGGGCATTCTCACGTCGCCGCGCATAAACAGAGCGCCGGCAACGTACACGGGGATCAAAAGGATATACGCCTCCATGATCCGCAAAAGATCGGACACGCTGGCAAAACGGGGAATGCCTTGATACAACCGGCAGCAATAGAACACCACACAGCTGGAAATGATCCAGTAGGGCATGGACCAGCAATACCCGAGAACGTATTCGGACATATTATTGACAATGTCGTCCAAATCGAAATCAAAGCGCATCAACAGCGCAAAAAAATACGACAATGCCAGCAGGACAGCGTCCAGCGCAAGCAATGTCAACGCACGCCTGAGGGCGTGATTTGTACTCTTATCTGTTTCTTTTTCCGTTTTTACGGTATTCATTCTTTCCGCCCTTTCTTTTGACCGATATTCCGGCTGACATGGCGGAACAAAACGATGCATACACCAACGACTAAAGCCAAAACGGCGGCAATGACAGCACGCCCGGGATCAACAGCGACAACACTGAAAACCATGACTTCTCCCCCGCTGATACAGTTTCCGGTAAAAGGTGCGAAGGGGCGAGCCTTGCGGCTCACCCCTCACCTGGTTTTTTCAGCCGTTTATTTGTTGACAGCGTCCTTCAGAGCCTTGCCGGCCTTGAAAGCGGGAACCTTGCAAGCGGCGATCTTCACGGAAGCGCCGGTGCGGGGGTTCTTGCCAACTCTGGCGGCACGCTTGCGGGTCTCGAAGGTGCCGAAACCGATCAGCTGAACCTTACCGCCCTTGGTCATAGCCTTGGTGATAGCGGCGAAGGTAGCGTCGATCGCAGCGGTGGCTTGCTTCTTGTTCAGTTCGGTGGCCTCGGCAACAGCAGCAATCAGTTCAGTCTTGTTCATGGTAGTCCTCCAAATTTTAAACTTAATTCAGCGGCATTCCCGCTGCAGGTATTGTAACACATCTGAAAAGATAATGCAACGTTTTTTTCTCATTTTTTGGGGGAAAAGCCGGATTTTTTTGTGTTTTTTTCAAAAAAAACGCCATTTTTCCTTTCGTTTTCAGTTCAAATTGTTCAAATCGCGCCTTCACCTCTCTCTTTTTGCGTTCATACAATACCAGGGAGCCGGACCCGTTTTTTTCACTTCAAAGGGTCCGGTCGGGAAATATGAATCCGATTTTGTTTATTACGCTGGGAACGCTTTTGCCGCTGGCGGGGACGACCCTCGGGGCGGCGGCGGTATTCCTGCGAAAAAAGCGCGTATCAGCCGGGCAGACGCCCCTTTTGTGCGGACTGGCGGCGGGGGTGATGCTGGCGGCTTCCTTTTACAGTTTGCTCCTGCCCGCCGCGGAACAAGCCGTCCGGCAGGGCGTACCGGCTTTTCTTCCGGTCGCCTCCGGGTTCGCAGCCGGCGGGTTTACGTTCTGGCTGACTGACCTTTATCTGAATGCGCGGGAAAAGCGAAAGGCGGGGCGACAAACCCCCGGCAAGCGGGAAGAGCTTCTTTCCATGATCCTCGCGGTGACGCTCCACAACCTGCCGGAAGGTATGGCGGTGGGCGTTGCGCTGGCAGGCGCCCTGCAGGGAAGCGGGGTCACCTACAGCGCCGCTCTGGCGCTGACGGCGGGGATCGCTCTGCAGAACTTCCCGGAAGGCGCCATTATCTCCCTGCCTCTGTATGCCGCCGGAAAAGGACGGAACAAAAGCTTTTTGTACGGCTTTCTTTCGGGAACGGTGGAACCCGTCGGTGCGGGGCTGACCCTGCTCTTCACCGCCCACCTCTCCCCGGTCCTGCCTCTGATCCTCGCCTTTGCGGCGGGCGCCATGGTCTACGTGGTCGCCTCGGAGCTGATCCCGTCATGGAGCGGGGAAAGGGACCGGCAGGAGGGGAACGCCGCTTTTCTCGCAGGCTTCCTGATCATGATGATCCTGGATCTTGCCCTGGGCTGAAGGGGATGCGCGGCATCCCCTTTTTTTCATTTTTTTAAACCGGACGGTTCACCCGCCGCGAAATGGGAAAACGTTTCTTACAATTAAATATTGAAAAAAGCACTTGCAAATCGTTCTTTTCCATGATAGGATATGGAGGACGGCGTCCTCTTTTGATCGGCAGCATTTTCACTGCAGCATTTTTTCACTATCTTATTTTAGAAAAGGGAGAGCAGCTATGAGAAGTCCTGCTTACGAGATCACGGATTTCGGCGTGTTTGATTCCGAAATCAGTTTTCCGCGGATCAAGCGAACCAATATGCGTCAGGTCACTGGGTTCGAGATCGAGCTCTGCACCACGGATCAGGCCGGCGTCATCTCCGTCAGCGGCAAGGACTATCCCGTCGCCTGCGGTACGCTGGTATGCGCCAAGCCCGGGACGACCCGCAGAATGGTGTCGCCGCCGTTCAAATGCCTGTATTTTCACATTTCCACCCAGGACGAGGGCTTGCGCGCCCTGTTGTTTTCTCTGCCGGACGTGGCGGTGCTGAACGACATTTCCGAGCCCACCCGCATTTTCCACGAAATGCTGGGCATCCAGTCCCTCTCCACGCCGGAAAGCACGTTCCTCCTGCAAAGCCTGGTAGCGCGCTTCTTTGCGTTCCTGGCGCCGTTGGGACGCACCTGGAGCGATAAAGGCGCCTCCTCCGCGTACCTGCATCAACGCGCTCTTCTGAGCGTGGAGCAGATGATCCGGAACGACCCGGCGGGCAAGCTGGATCTGAAAACCCTTGCCGCCAAGGCAAATCTGTCCCCGGTCTATTTCCACCGCATTTTCACGGAGTATTTCGGTAAGACTCCCAGCCGGTACGTTCTGGACTGCCGCATCGCCGCGGCAAAATTCCGTCTGGTGACGGAAGACGGCAGTATGGCGGAGATCGCCGCTTCCTGCGGTTTCTCTTCTCAGGCGTACTTTAACTGCCGCTTCAAGGAGATCGTGGGGCAAACGCCCCTGCAGTACCGCAAATCCATGCTCAGCCGCGTTTGGAGCTGACAGCCGCTTTTCCCCGCCGTGAGACTTCCCCTCTCTCTTCAAAGAAAGGAGACCGCTATGAAAAAAACGTGGAAAAAGATCTGGAGTATCACCTGGCGCACGCTTTTGAGCGTATTCGTGCTTTTGATCTTGGTCATCGGCGCGTACGTGTTGTACCTTACATTGCAGTACAGCCGCATTGAAGACAATCAGATCCTGGCGGTGGAGGGCGCGGAGAAAAGCGCCTCGGTGGTGAAAAACGAGACCTACACCATCGTCACGCAAAACCTGGGCTTTGGCGCGTACACGCCCGACTTCACCTTCTTTATGGACGGCGGCACGCAATCCTGGGCGGAAAGCCGGGAAAGCGTGGAGCGGTGCATCCGTGCCGGCGCGTCGACTGTAAAGAGCCTGGATCCGGACTTTGTTCTTTTTCAAGAGGTGGATCTGGACTCCACCCGAAGCTATCACACCGACCAAAAAGCGCTCCTTTTGGAAGAGTTTCCCTCTATGGCGGCGGTGAGCGCCGTCAATTACCACTCCGCTTTTCTGGCATATCCCTTCAACCAGCCCCACGGCACGTCCAACAGTTCCCTTCTGACCCTTTCCGATTATAAGATCGCGTCCGCCGTCCGGCGGTCCCTGCCCATCTCCACCCACGTTTCCAAGTTTTTGGATCTGGACCGCTGTTACAGCGTGCAGCGGATCCCCGTGCAGGGCGGCGGTGAGTTGGTTCTCTACAACGTACACGCTTCCGCCTACGGCGGGTCCGACGAGATCCGGGCGGCGCAGATGAATATGCTTTTCTCCGATATGAAAGCGGAATATGAAAAGGGCAACTGGTGCGTGTGCGGCGGCGACTTCAATCACGACTTCACCGGCACCTCCACCAAAGACTTAAACGGCGGTGAAGGCGTTGACTTCGGTTGGGCACAGCCCTTCCCGGCATCTCTGCTGCCGGAGGGGATCCACCGCGCCATGGACTATGAAGACGGGGTAAAGCCCACCTGCCGCAACTGCGACATTCCTTACGAGGAAGGGAACTTCGTCATCATTGTGGACGGCTTTTTGGTGTCCGACAACGTGCAGGTGAAAAACGTTCGCAACGTACAGACCGGATTCTCCTACTCCGACCACAATCCCGTGGTCATGGAGTTCGTGCTGCAAACTGAAAAAGAATAATCTAAATCAAGACGAAAAGGATCAAGTATATGAAAATCGTTATCGCGGGATGCGGCAAAGCAGGCACCTCCGTCCTCTCCAGCCTGGTGCGGGAGGGGCACGAGGTCGTTGCCCTGGATCTGTCCGACAGCGTGATCCGGGAAATGGTGAACATCTACGACGTGATCGGTATGACGGGCAACTGCACCGACTGCGACGTCCTGACGGAAGCCGGCATCGCGGACACTTTCCTGTTCATCGCCGCCACGGGCAGTGATGAGATCAATATGCTCGCCTGCTTTCTGGCAAAGCGGATGGGCGCCGGGCACACCGTTGCGCGGGTGCGCGACCCCGAATATACCGATCAGAGCATCGGTTTTATGAAGCAGCAGCTGGACATATCCGTCATCATCAACCCCGAGTTTTTGGTGGCGCAGGAGCTTTTCAACATCCTGCAGCTCCCCGGGGCGGTGAACGTGGAGACCTTTTCCAAGCGCAACTTTGAAATGGTGGAGCTCATTTTGCGGGACAACAGCGTTCTGGACGGGATCAGTTTGCAGGAAATGCGAAAGAAATACCCCGCCAGTTACCTGGTCTGCGCCGTTCAGCGGGGAAATGAAGTTTCCATTCCCGGCGGCTCCTTCCGTCTGCAGAGCGGCGACCGCATCGGGCTGACCGCCAGCCCCGTGGAGATCGAACGGCTGTTGAAAATGCTGGGCACGATGCAGGCAAAAGCTCACAGCGTCATGATCCTGGGCGCCAGCCGCACCGCTTTCTATCTGGCGAAAAACCTGCTTGCCAGCGGCAACGCCGTCACGGTGATCGAGACCGATCCCGAACGCTGCCACGAGTTTGCCGAAGCGCTGCCCGACGCGGTGATCATCCGCGGCGACGGCGCCAGCGAAGAACTGCTCAATGAGGAGGGCATTGCCGGAATGGACGCCTTTGTCACCCTGACCGGCAAAGACGAGGAAAACGTTCTGATCTCCTATTTTGCACAGGGACGGGGCGTAGGCAAGGTCATTACCAAGATCAACCGGGATGAATTTGTGACCATGGCGGAAAAAATGGGTCTGGACAGCATCGTTTCTCCGAAAAAGACCGTTTCCGACGTGGTGACCCGATACGCCCGGGCGCTGGAGAATACCCGGGGCAGCAGTAAAATGGAGACCCTGTACAAGTTTATGGACGGCAAGGCGGAGGCGGCGGAATTCAAGATCCGCGCGGACTTCCCTTACCTGAACGTCCCGCTGAAGGATCTCAAGCTGCGGGATAACGCCCTGATCGGCGGTATCGTGCGGAAGCGCAAGGTCATGATCCCCACCGGCAGTGACGCGATCCAGGAAGAAGACCGGGTCATTGTGGTGACCGCCGCCGGCAAGGTGAGCGATCTGGCGGATCTCATCCGCTGACAGAGGCACGCTATGAATCGACGCATTGTACTGTATTGGGTGGGACGGATCGTTTTGCTGGAGGCGGCGCTGCTGCTGATGCCTCTCTGCGTAGCCCTGGTTTTCCGGGAGTGGAACACCGCCTTGGCGTTTCTGCTTTCCGCCCTCTCCTCCGCCGTCACCGGGCTGATCCTGTTTTTCGGTTCCCGTCCCCGCACCCGGCAGATGTTCGCCCGGGAGGGATTTGCCATCGTGTCCCTGGCGTGGGTGATCACCGCCCTGTTAGGGGCGCTTCCTTTCGTGATCACCCGGCAGATTCCGCACTTTATCGACGCTTTCTTTGAAACGGTGAGCGGCTTCACCACCACCGGCGCTTCCATCGTGCCGGATCTTAGCGTTCTGGATCACGGCATTTTGTTCTGGCGCAGTTTTACCCACTGGATCGGCGGGATGGGCATCCTGGTGTTTATGATGGCGTTTCTGCCCTCCCGTTCCGACCGTCCCATCCATATTGCCCGGGCGGAAATTCCCGGTCCCACCATGGGCAAGGTCATGCCCCGGATGCAGGACACCGCCAAGATCCTCTACCTCATTTACATTGGCATGACGCTGTTGGAATTCATCCTTTTGATGTGCGGCAATCTGATCCCCGGCGGCGGGATGGGTCCCTTCGACAGTATCATCCACACCTTCGGCACGGCGGGCACGGGCGGCTTCGGCGTCCGCGCTACCAGCCTGGCGGAATATTCTCCCTATTGCCAGTGGGTGATCGCGATCTTCATGCTGCTTTTCGGCGTGAATTTCAACCTGTATTTCTTCCTGCTCGTCAAGCGGATGGGCGCGGCGCTGAAATCCTCCGAATTATGGCTGTACCTTTGCACGGCGTTTGCCGCCACCGGGATCATCGCCTTCAACGTGCGGCATTTGTTTGGCTCCGTGGAAGAAACCTTGCGCCAGTCGGCTTTTCAGGTATCGTCCATCCTGACCACCACGGGCTTTGCCACCACGGATTTCAACGGATGGCCCGCCCTTTCCAAATCCATCCTTCTGATCCTGATGATGATGGGCAGCTGCGCCGGCTCCACGGCGGGCGGTTTGAAGATGAGCCGGGTCCTGATCCTGTTCAAGACCATTCGCAACGAGATCCGGCACCTGCTCCATCCCCGCTCCGTCACGGTGAGCCGCGTGGACGGCAAGAAGCTGGACAAGGAGACCGAACGGGGCACCCTTTCCTATTTTGCGATTTATATGCTGTGCTTTGCCGTTTGTTTCCTGCTGATCAGCGTGGACGGCAAGAGCATGGAAACGAACATTTCCGCCGTGGCGGCGTGCTACAACAACATCGGACCCGGCTTCGGAGAGGTCGGCCCCGCGTCCAGTTACGCTCACTTTTCCGACTTTTCCAAAGTCGTTTTATCCTTCGCCATGCTGCTCGGACGACTGGAGATCTGGCCCCTGCTGCTCTCCCTGGCGCCGTCCAACTGGAAAAAATGATCAAAAAAAGAAGCTTTGCAAGAAAGCTTCTTTTTTTGATCCTCAGCCTTTGATCTCCTTCAGAAAGGCGTCCAGTTTATCTTCGTTGCCCGACGAGGCAGGCACCGCCTGATCCACAAAGGAGGCGGAACACAAAATCCTGCCCGTAAAAGCGGCGATCTGCTCCAGCGCCTTTTTGTTGTTGCCGCCCCCGGAAGCGGTGAAGACGGCGACCTCTTTTCCGGCAAGGGCGCCGGAAGATAAAAAGGTAAAGGCGGGGGCGGCGCACTTCCCCGCCCACACGGGCGTCCCGAACAGCACGCGGTCGTAGGAAGACAGGTCGGGCAGCTCCTTCAGCGCGGGCTTTTGCCCGGTGACCACCTGGCCGCCGCCTTTTAAAATGGAGCCGAATCCGGTGCCCTTCAAGGGCTTTTCGGGAACGAGAGGAAAAAGGGGCGCTTCCAGCGCGCGGGCGATCTGTTCCGCAAGGGCTTTTACGTTGCCGGAGTGGGAATAATACACAACTGCCGCTTTCATGATCTTTCTCCTTTTCCGTTTTTTCATCCACAGTATAATCCCGGCGGGATCAAAAAGCAAGTCGAAACCTTGAATCACGCCCGTTTCTGTGATAGAATGGAACAAAAGCGCCAACAAGCGAGGAGAAAAAGCGATGGACGCCCTGTTTAACGAATTTGCCCGGAAGCGGGAGGAGATCTTCCGCGTCATTCTGTCCCTGCCGGAAAAGGGGACGGACGTTCCCGGGAAGATAAGCCTGGAAAAGGTGACGGGCGCCGCCGGCGCTTACTGGCAGACGGAAAAGACGGAAAACAACAAAGCGCTCCGCAAAACCGTGGACGATCCGGACGGCTTTTTGAAAGAGATCGCTCCGCTCTACCGGCAGTGCGATCTGTTTCTGCCGGGGGTGCAGATCACTTACCGGCGCTCCAAAAAGGGCAAGATCACCCGCCTGGAAAACAAAGGGAGCCGTGCAAGCGCCAAGGAGACGCACAACCGGGAAAAGACCGCTTTCATTCAAGAAGGCGACCGGGCGCCGTTTCTGGTGGATCTGGGCGTGTTCACCAAGGACTACAAGATCGCCCGCCCCATGTATGATAAATACCGGCAGATCAACCGTTACCTGGAACTGCTGGACGACGCGCTGAAAGATTTTCCCGAGGAGGAGATCTCCATCCTGGATTTCGGCTGCGGGAAAAGCTATCTCACCTTTCTGGTGTACTACTACTTCTCCGTTTTGCGGGGCAAGCGGGTAAAGGTGCTGGGGTACGATCTGAAAGCGGACGTGGTGGCGCGCTGCAACGACCTGGCGAAGTCCTACGGCTATCACGGGATGGAATTTGTGGTGGCGGACGTTTCAAGGGACGTGCTTACCGACCGACGGGTGGATCTGGTGATCACCCTGCACGCTTGCGACACCGCCACGGATTTTGCCCTTCACTACGCTCTGAAGCGGCGCGTTCCCTACATTTTCTCCGTACCCTGCTGTCAGCACGAGATCAACCGCACCATCCGCGAAGGGCAGGGCGATTTGGATCTGCTTTTGGGGCACGGACTTTTCAAGGAACGGACAAGCGCCCTGATCACCGACGCCTTTCGGGTGAAGATCCTGGAAAGCCGGGGATACCGGGTGGACGTACTGGAATTCGTGGATTTTGCCCACTCCCCGAAAAACGTGATGCTCCGTGCCAAAAAGACCGGGAAGCCGAAGGAACTGCCCCGGGAACTGTTCGAGTTGGAGGAGCGGTACGGATTCCGGCAGACCCTGCTTCATTTGGAGGAAGAATATGAAAGAAAATCTGGATCTTGAATCCTCTTTGGAACTTTTGGAGGACAAGCCCGTCTTTGTGGCGCCGGGCACGCTGTACGTAGTCGCCACGCCCATCGGACGGCTGGTGGACGTTTCCGTGCGCGCCATCCGCGTGCTGGAGCAAGTGGATCTCATCGCCGCGGAAGATACCCGCCGCACCTACATCCTGCTCAATCAGTTGGGCATCCGCAAGGACGTGATCTCCAATCAAAAATTCAACGAACACCGGAAGGCGGAAACTTTTCTGAACGCCCTGCGGGACGGGAAAGCGGTGGCGGTGGTCTCCGACGCGGGCACGCCCTGCATTTCCGACCCGGGGAACGAATTGGTGAAAGCGGCGCTTGCGGAAGGCTTTGCCGTTGTGCCCGTACCGGGCGCCTGCGCCGCGGTGAGCGCCTTGTCCGTGTCCGGCTTCGATCTGACCTCCTTCGCCTTCCGGGGCTTCTTTCCCAAGGAAAACGCCCAGCGGCGGGAGGAGATCCTTGCCGTGAAAAAAAGCCCCTGCAAAAGCTTCTGCTATTATGAGTCTCCCAAACGCATCCTCAAAACCGTCGCCTTTTTGGCGGAATCGCTGGAGGACGCGGTTTTGTGCGTGTGTAACGACCTGACCAAGACTCATGAGCGCTTTTACCGGGGAACGGCGGGCGCCGTCCTCGCCGAGCTGGAGAACTGCCCCACCGCCGATAAGGGCGAATACACCCTCGTTCTCACCCTGCCAAATCACGAGCCGGAAGCGGAAAGCGCCACACTCTCCCCCGCCGCCGCGCTGGCGGAGGAGCTTGCCCGAAACGGCGGAACGCCCCGGGATGCCATTGAGCGCCTGCTCGCCCGCCCGGACAACCGCTTGAAAAAGAACGACCTGAAGGACGCCGCCTTAAAGTTGAAGGAAATTTTCGGCTGACGGGTTTGTCTGTCTTGTCCGCAAAGATTTGAATTCCCATTTGACATATTTCTCCCTCTTGTGTTATACTTCCTTTTCTCCCGGATTTGGGCATAAAAATAGCCGGGCATTTTCCCGGCACAGATATGAACAGCCGGACTCCCGGCGGAAAGGTATAGTTATTGCTTTTGATGCAAACGAATATGCGATTGAATACGAAAGAAAACACTACTACAGAATAATTCTAAGGTTTCCACAAAACAAAAAATCCCTTATAAAAAGCATAGCACAAGAAAACGGTGTGCCCATTTCATCGCTGTTTATCAAGGCGTTTGAACAGACCTATGGTGTAAAAATATCCCTGCCAAATTCTTGACACTTGACAGTAATAAAAGAAGCGGGGATTCGCCTGCCTGCGGGCAGCGCGCGGAACGGCTCTGGCGTGCCATTCAAGG
>CAMPCJ010000030.1 GCA_946645685.1 uncultured Clostridia bacterium
GCTTAAAACAGTGGAAACGGGAAAGAGAAAGACCATGAAGAAAAAAGACAAAAACACCAATTCCACACGGATCGCTCTTCTCGGCGGCGTCGTGGTGGCGCTGATCCTCATCGTCAGCACGCTTCTCATGGGGCAATCCGCGCAAAACGGGGCAAAGAACGCCGTTCGTTCCGTCAGCCTTCTGTACCTCGACGAGCTTGCCGGCAGACGGGAGCAGGTGGTGGCGGATAATCTTCACCGGCGCGTTTCGGATATACAGGCGTCACTGGAACTGATGACGGAAGATGATCTGAGCGACCTTGCCCACCTGCAGGCGTATCAAGCGAAAATGAAGCGCTTGTTCACGCTGCAGAAGTTCGCCTTTGTGGACGAGAGCGGGTTGATCTACACCTCCCACGGCACGGAACAGGACAGTGGCGAATACGGATTTGATTATCGCGCCTTAAATGGCCCCGACGTTTCCATCAAAAATCTGGATCAGCCGGATAAGACGGTGATCATCGCTCTTCCGGCGGAGAACCTCTCTTTTCAGGGGAAAAAGCTGGTGGTGTGCTTCATGGAGATCGACATGAAGGATATGCTCGCCGGCGTTTCCATGCAGGCGCAGGAGAGCGGCTCTACCTTTACCAACATTTACACCGCCGACGGCGTTGCCCTGAGCAATACCGTTCTCGGCGGACTTGCCGTGGAAGACAATTTGCTGGACGCCCTTTCACAAGCGGTGTACGAAGACGGATACTCGTATGAGTCGGTCAAAAGCGACTTTGAAAATCTGAGGAGCGGGATCGCCTCTTTCACGTACAACGGAACGCTTGAGACGCTCAGTTACGTGCCGGTCGAGGGAACGAACTGGATGCTCACTTATCTGATCCGGGAGAGCCTGATCGCGGAAAAGATCAGCGCCGTGTCAAACGGCATCGTGATGAGCAGCGTTTTCCAATCCGCCCTTACGGCGCTGGTGCTGGTCGCGATCTTCGTTTTCATCGTGATCCAGATGCGGAAAAACGCGCATCTGACCCTTGAAAAGGAGACGGCGGAGGCGGAGACCCGCGTCAAACAGCGGGAAATGGAACAGCGCTTCTCTCTCCAGGAAAAACTGCTGGAGGAGGAAAGGCAAAGGACGCGGCAGGACAAGCTTATTACCGCGCTTTCCTCGGACTATTGGAGCGTGTATTATCTGGAGCTTGATAAGGATGAGGGCGTATGCTATCAGGCGCACGCCGACATCGACGACGGCTTGAAGGCGGGGGAGCGGTTCCGTTATCTGGAAACCATGACGGGCTACGCAAACCGCTACGTGACCGAAAAGAACCGGGAGGAATTCCTTGCGTTCGTGCAGCCGGATCATATCCGTGAGAGCTTGAAAGAAAAACGGGTCGTTTCCTACCGTTACAGTGTTTTCCGCCACGGGAAAGAATCCTACGAAATGGTGCGCTTCGCAGGCGTGCGCCATCCGGAGGATCGGGACGATCACATCGTGCACGCGGTGGGCGCGTGCTTTACCGACGTGGATGAGGAAACGAGGGCTGCCATCGCTCGAAACGAGACGCTGAACAACGCCCTTGCCGCCGCCGAGCAGGCGAACAAGGCGAAAACCGTGTTCCTCTCCAACATGAGCCACGAGATCCGCACGCCGATGAACGCCATCATCGGGCTGGACAACATTGCCCTGAGCGATCCGGAAACGCCGGAAAAGACGAAGGAATACCTTGCCAAGATCGGTACCTCCGCCGAACATCTTCTGAATCTGATCAACGATATTCTGGATATGTCTCGCATCGAATCGGGGCGGATGGCTGTCAAAAGCGAGGAGTTCTCCTTCGCCAAGCTCCTGGAATACGTCAATACCATGATCAGCGGACAGTGCCAGGAGAAAGGGGTGGAATTTCACTGCCGGATCAACGGCCAGGTGGACGACCGCTACATCGGCGACGCGGTGAAGCTTCGCCAGGTTCTGATCAACATTCTCGGAAACGCCGTGAAATTCACGCCGGAGGGCGGGAAGGTCGAGTTCGGCGTTGAGAAAACGGCGCAGTTCGACGGGAAAACCACCCTTACGTTCCGAATGGCGGACACCGGCATCGGGATGAGCCGGGAATTCCTGCCGCATATCTTTGACGCTTTCGAGCAGGAGGATTCGTCTTCCACCAATAAATACGGCAGTACGGGTCTCGGGCTTGCGATCACAAAGAACATCGTGGAGCTGATGAACGGCAATATTCAGGTCGAAAGCGAAAAAGGCGTCGGAACGACGTTCACGGTCACCGTCACCCTGCTTGACGCCGCCGATCACGACGGAGAGGGCGACAAAAGCACCCTGGATCCCCACAGCCTGACCGTTCTCGTCGTGGACGACGATCCCATCGCCTGTTCCCACGCAAAGCTCGTCCTTGAAAAATCGGGCATCGCCGCGGAAATCGCGTCCTCCGGCGCCCAAGCCATCGAAATGGTCAAGCTGCGCCACGCCCGGATGGAGCCGTATAATCTGATCCTGGTGGATTGGAAAATGCCGGAAATGGACGGCGTGGAGACGACGAGACGCATCCGGGAGATCGTCGATAACGAATCCGCCATCATCATTCTCACCGCATACCGATGGGACGACGTGCTGCAGGAAGCCACCGAGGCGGGGGTCGACAGCTTTATCGCAAAGCCTCTCTTCGCTGCCAACGTGCTGGAGGAATTCGAGTCCGCGGTGCGGCGCAAAGGCGTCAAGGTGAAAGAAGCGGCAAGGAAAGTCAAGCTGGAAGGCCGCAGAGTTTTGCTGGCGGAGGATATGCAGATCAACGCGGAGATTATGAAAATGGTCTTGCAGATGCGGCAGATCGAAGTGGACGTCGCGGAAAACGGAAAGATCGCGCTGGAGACCTTCGCTTCCCGTCCGGTGGGCTATTACGACGCCATTCTGATGGATATGCGTATGCCGGAAATGGACGGGCTGGAAGCGACCAAGGCGATCCGGGCGCTTGACCGTCCCGACGCAAAGACGATCCCGATCATCGCCCTCACGGCAAACGCCTTCGACGAGGACGTTCAGCGCAGTCTTCAGGCGGGGCTGAACGCGCACCTCTCCAAACCCGTTCAGCCGGACATGCTGTTCGAGACGTTGGAAACGCTGATCCGCTCTTGATTGCAAAGCCTGTCTCGGAAGAAAACGCACCCCTTTTCAGGGGCAGGGCGGCGGGACACGAAAAAAAGGAGCAAGCACGTTTGTGCTTGCTCCTTTTTGCCGCCGAGGGCGCGCGGGTAAGGTCTGAAAACGCCCGGGCTTTCCGCTATTTTGTTTGGTCTTTTTCTTCTTCTCCCAGGTTCCGGCGCAAAACGTTCCTCCCCCGCCAGGCGTACGCCCGCTGACGGAATTCCTCCTTGGGCGCCTCCACCGCCTCCGGGGAAAGCGCCTCCACCAGATCGGTCTGGAAAAAGGGAATGGGGGAAAAGGCGGCGTTTTCGTTGAAGGGACAAACGTTTTGACATAAATCGCAGCCCCACTTGCAGTCCGCTTTGTCCACCAGTGCTTTTTCCTCCGCCGTCAGATGCTTTTTTTGAGAAAGCAGGGACAGGCACTTTTTTCGTTCCGGATCATCAATGGCGCCGGTGGGACACGCTTCCCGGCATCTGCCGCAGGCGGGACAGCGCTTCACCGGAGCAGGCTCCGACGGATCCACCGCGTCCCGCAGGAAAAACTCGCCGATGAAGAAGAAGGAGCCGTAGGTCTCGTTCAGCACCAGCCCGTTTTCTCCCAGAAAGCCCAGAGAGGCTTTCAGCGCCCCGTCCCGCTCGGAAATGGGAGAGGTATCCGCAAAGCCCCGGAAGGGAAGATCCACGCCCGCCTCTTTTAGGTAAACCTCCAGCCGTTCGCTGAGAGAAGCGATGTACCGGTGATAGTCCCGGGGCTGGGCGTATACGGACAGATTGGTGGTTTTCTGACCGGTGTAATAGGGGATGAGGAAAAACACGCAGGAAGCGATCCCCCCCAGCTCTTCTTCGATCCGGCGGTATTTCTCCCGGTCGAACACCACGAGATCCCCTGCCCTCAGTTCCCGGTAGAACAAAATATGTTCCCGGGCAAAAAACGCGTCTAAGATCATCTTTCCCTCCTGTTTCCTTGAGTGTATCAAAGAGAGAGGAACTTGTCAAATCTTTTCAGTGCATGATAAAGCCCGTGTAGCCCTGCTCCCTGCCGCCTTTTCCGAAGAATTCCCGGATCAGATCCCGCCGTCCCGGGCTTTCCTCCAGGGTCTCCCCCGGCAAAAAGGGCAGGGAGGAAATGCCGTAGCGCAAGGCGTCCGGCGCGTGGGTGTATTCGTGGGGCGAAAGCGCGGCGTCCTCCGCGACTTTGGGGTCGAACATCAGCTTGGGCAGGGTACGCAAAAGGTTTTTGCACGTGGGAAAGATCTCCAGAAACGCGCCCCCGTCCCGGCGATCCGCCCGCAGAAACTCCCGGATGCGCCGCCACCCGGGAATGCGGGCGTTTTCCGCCGGGCACAGTCCCTTGACCCCGTGGCTGGTGAGAATGTCAAAGCCGGATTTGCCTCCCTCCTGCCGCCGTCCCGCCAGATCCGGGGACGCCGCGATGTACCGGAGCTTTTCTGCCCCGCCCACCTCCAGGATCCGACGCGCCGCCCGGCTCAGCACCAGATCCGGCTCATACAGCTCCCGGTATACCGCCAATCTGCTGCGATCCGGGGGATACGCCATCCAAAGGCACGCGGTCATGTCCAGCCCGTAATCCAGCGCCGCGAAGCGGATCCAGTTTTCCGGAATGGCAAAGGGCGCCGCCTCGTGCCGGGAACGGTCAAACTCCGGAAAGAACTGCCCCTCAAAGGCGTCCCAGTCCCCATAGAGCATGGCGCGGCGCCGCAGGGGCGGCAGTCCCTCCAGCGTTTTGACGTAAGCGGGATCCTCCCGCATGAGATATTCGTTGTCATAGACCGTGGAGGGGATGAACACGTAATCTTCCTCCCGTTCCCCCTCCCGAAAATCCCGGTCGATAAACAGCCGCTTCACCCAGGCGTGTCCCACTCCGCCCGGGTTGCAGGTGAAGTACATCCGGGGGGTGAAGGGCTCCCGCAAAAGTCCGTGCAGGCGGTTGGATTCCGTGAGGGCGTAGTATTGATCCTCTGTGAACTGCGTGGCTTCCTCCATGGCAATCACCTCGTAGCTCTGCCCCTGGTACTGCAAAACGTCGCCCTCGTCCGCCAAATATCCCAGCTTGATGCGGCTGCCGTTGGAGAAGAGGAACTCCTTGGTGGATTCCCGCCACTCCGCCGTGCCGTAGAGGATGCGCCGGAGGGGGTTGATGTGATTTTCCCGCAGCTCCGGAAAGGTGCGCCGCAAAAGCAGGATCTGGATCCCGGGGTGAGACAGCGCCAAAAGCACCAGCTTTGCCCGCATGGCAAAGCTCTTGCCCCCGCCCCGGGCGCCGCCGTATGCCACCCGGGGCGCCGTCGCTTTGAAAAACGCCTCCTGGGGCGGGAACGGGTGCAGGGATAACAGTAATTTTTCAATGGAATTCATCATTTTCTCCTTGACAAACAAATGGAATGTGATTATGATGGTGGTACGCACAAAGCGGAGAAAACAGGGGTGCCGAAAGGCTGAGACGCAAAGGAATTTGCGAACCCTTCAACCTGACATGGATAATGCCGGCGTAGGGAGTTTTTACCGAATAGCAAAAACCGATTCGCACGACAGTCCGTTGTGCGAATTTTATTATTTGGAGGTTTTTTCCACATGAGCAAAAAACTTTACCCCATGATCGAGTGCGCCATCATGGTCGCCCTCGCCACCGTTCTGAGCATGATCAGACTGTATAAGCTGCCTCTGGGCGGCTCCGTCACCTTGCTTTCCATGCTGCCCATCTGCATTTTCTCCATCCGCTGGGGACTGGGCTGGGGCAGCATCTGCGGCGTGCTGTACGCGGCGCTCCAGCTCTTTTTGGATCTGGCGGAAGTGCTGACCTGGGGTCTCACCCCCGCCGCTCTCATCGGCTGTTTGCTGTTTGATTACCTCATCGCGTTTTCCGTCATCGGCTTGGCAGGCGCCTTCCGCAAGGCGGGCAAATGGGGCTGCATCGCCGGTATCTGCCTGGCGCTCTTCCTGCGCTTCGTTTCCCACATCATCTCCGGCACCTTTATTTTCGACGCGTGGATGCCCGACGGTTGGGCAAATCCCTTCGTCTACGCCGTGGCGTATAACGGCTCCTTCATGCTGCCGGAGCTGATCGCGACGGCGGTGGCGGCGTTTGCGCTCATCAGCGTTCCCGCCATCATGAAAAAGCCGCAATGAACACCTGTCACGTAGTTGCCGCGGGGGAGAATTCCCCCGCGCTTCTGCCCCAAAGGGAGGAAGGGGATCTGATCATCGCCGCCGACGGAGGGCTTTCCTTCCTGCGGGACAACGGCGTGGAGCCGGATCTCTTCGTGGGCGACGGGGACTCCCTGGGCTTTCTGCCCGACGATCTGCCCGCCGTCATTCTCCCCACCGTCAAGGACGATACGGATACCCAGGCGGCGCTCCGCGCCGGGCTGGAACGGGGCTACCGCTCCTTTATCCTTTACGGCGCCCTGGGCGGCAGGCGGATCAGCCACGCCCTGTCCAACGTGCAAAACCTTTCGTTCCTGGCGGAAAACGGCGCCAAAGGCGTCATCCTGGACGAAGGCGCCCGCCTGGAGCTGCTGGACGCCGGGGAAACCGTCTTTGAACAGGAGGGGGGCTATTTTTCCCTCTTCGCCCTCTTCGGAGACGCCCGGGTGGCGATCCGAGGCGCCAGATACGAGGGGGCACAGATCCGTCTTACCCCCGCTTCTTCTCTGGGGGTGAGCAACGAGCCCCGGGGCAAAACGCGCGTGACCCTTCTCTCCGGCACCGTTCTTCTCGTCCGGGAGCCGTAAGAAAAGCCCTTCGGGGCTTTTTTTAATTGCCCCACAAGGCAAAGATCCCCCGGTCGTCCGCCTCCTCCGGCGCTTCCGTCCCGGCGTTCTGCCACCGGGGAAAGTTGGTAGCGAGAAAGAGCTTCGTTCCCTGAAACAGATCCTTCTGAAACAGTTTTTCTTCCGCGCTCTCTTCGATCCGCAAAAGCGCCCGATCCACCATGGCGCGGATCTTGGGATCGTCTATCCCGTCCAGCTCCTCCCGGCGGCTCAGTCCCAGGGCGCGCACCAGACCCGAAACGGTGCAGGGCTTTTCGTCGTAGAGGATCTCCCCCGCCTTGTTGGTGCAAACCTCTCCGGATTTATCCACCCGGGGAACGATCCGGGAGAGAAAATAATCGTGGATCCCCTGAGCGGCTTTCTTTTTTGTCAGCATTTCTTCGCTTCCTTTCTTTTTTCTGCATCGTATCATACCAGGATACTGCCGCGCCATGACTTTTCGTGACAATTGCTCTTGACGAATGCGGAGAAAGGACTATAATGGGGGGAAAAGGAGGCGGTCACATGCAGCTTTTGATCTATATTACCAAACAATTGGAGAAGCTCCCCGCCGTTCTGAGCGGCTTTATGGAGGAGGGCGTCAAGGGCGCCACCGTGGTGGATAGCCAGGGCGCTCTGCGCACCATCCTGGCGGACGGCGAGGAAGCGCCCCCCATCTTCGGCTCTCTGCGGAAATTCCTCAATCCCCGGGGTGAGGAAGAAAAAATGGTCTTCGTGGTTCTGCCGGAGGAGCAGGTGGAAACGGCGAAAAACGTCATCCGCCGCAACGTGGATCTCACCCTGCCGGACACCGGTATCTTCTTTACGGTGCCGGTCACGGACGTGGAAGGACTGACAAAAGGATGAACTTCGGAACGTTGCTTGCCCTCTTCTTTGCCATGGCGTTCGGCATGCTCTTCAACCGCCTGGCGAAGGTCGCGCATTTACCCAACGTCACCGGGTATCTGGTGGCGGGACTTTTGATCGGCCCCTCCCTGTGGAGCCTGATCCCCGGGGATTTTCAGGGCTTTTTGCCCAAGGACAGTCTGTCCTCTCTGGGGATCGTTTCCACCGTGGCGCTGGGCTTCATCGCCTTCTCCATCGGCGCGGAATTCAAGTGGAGCCGCATTCGCCACATCGGCGGAAAAGTGATGATCATAACCATGTTCCAGGGATTGACGGCGGTTTTCTTTGTGGACGCATCGCTCATCGCCCTGGCTGTATGGGGCGTCGCCGGATCCAACCTGCCCGTCGCTCTGACCTTGGGCGCCATCGCCGCCGCCACCGCGCCTGCCGCCACGCTGATGGTGGTGCGGCAGTATAAGGCGAAAGGCCCCGTGACGGAGATCCTTCTCCCCGTGGTGGCGCTGGACGACGCCGTGGCGCTGATCGCCTTTGCCGTTTCCTTTGCCATCGCCAAATCCCTGGCGGCGGGAGAGGGAATGAGCTTTAAGGCAATGGTGCTGGAGCCGCTGGCGGAGATCTTTTTCTCTCTGCTTCTCGGTGTGGCGCTTGGCTTTTTGCTCAGCTTTTTCCTTCGTTTCTTCCACTCCCATCAGAATAAACTGATGCTGGTGCTCACCTTCGTGGTGGGCGGCGTGGCGCTGGCGGAGCGGCTGGGTCTTTCCGCACTGCTTCTGTGCATGGCGGAATCCACCTTCCTGGCAAATTTCTCTGGGGAGTCGGACAGGCTGTTCCAATTGACGGATGAGTGGACGCCCCCTCTGTTTATGCTCTTCTTCGTCATCAGCGGGGCTCAGCTTCAGCTGGACATCGTGCCGAAGATCGGACTTCTGGGCGTGTTCTACATTCTGATGCGCAGCGGCGGGAAGTATCTGGGCGCCCGGTGGGGCAGCGCCGTGGTGAAGGCGGATCCCCACGTGAAAAAATATCTGGGCGTCACCCTCCTGCCTCAAGCGGGCGTTGCCATCGGGCTTGCCACCGTGGTGGCGGCGACCCCGGGCTTTGAGGCTTACGGCTCCCGGATCCAGGCGGTCATCCTCTGCGGCACGCTCATCTATGAATTGGTGGGGCCGCTCTTGACCAAGGTCGCCCTGGAAAAGGCGGGGGAGATCGAGAAAACACCCAAAAAAGAAAAAAAGAAAGCCTGAAAAAAAGCAGTCAAGTTTGAAACTTGACTGCTTTTTTTGTGTGCCGGTTCAGTCGGCAACGATCAGGTAGTAGCAGGCGGGGTTCATCTCGTCGCCGATGGTGAAGGAGATGGTGCCGTCGCCGTTGTCGGTGGTCAGGCACTTGCCGGCGTAATACCCTTCGGCGTTCACGCCCCAGACCCGCAGCGTTTTGGCTTTGTCGGTCTTCATGGTGATCTTCGCGGTGACCACCTCCGCCAGAATGGGAGGCTGACCCAGATCCAGCATCTTTTCGCCGTCGAACTGGGCGCCGGTGTTCCGGGCTCTGCCGATGGCGGAGATGAGGATGTTGTCGCTCTTCTCAATGGGATCGGACGTCAGGGAGGACATGGCGATCACGCCGAAGTCCGTTTTGCACTCGATGGTCACGCCGGAAAGCTGAACGCCCTCCGCCGCGGCTTTGACGGTGGAAGCCTGCGCGCCGCCCCGGGACAGGAAGCCGTAGGCGATCTTGGTGCGGGGGGTATCCACGGCGCCCACGCGCTTTTTCAGATCCCGCCACATTTCGCCGTTGTCGGACACCAGCATACCGGGCGTTTCCAGGGCAAAGGCGTCATTTTCGCTCTGAAGCGCGTCATAGCCCTCGGGGAGCTTGTCGTCAAAGACGGTGGCGAGGAAATGCTGCTCCAGACCGGTGCCGTTGGCGCTGTTGACCAGCTTGCCGTAGGGATTCGACCGGATGGCGACCTTTTTCTTGGCGGGGGTGACGTCACAGCGGCGGAGAAGGAGCGCGGCGTGATAGAACAAGCCGAATTTAGCCGGGTCGTTCCAGGTGGAGAAAATGCCTTCCCGGTAGGGAATGCCGCCCACGGGGCTGGACTGTTCCCGACCCAGCACCTTCATATCCTCCAGCCGGGTGCCGTAGGCGTAGGTGTGGATGGCAAGTCCGCCCCAGCCCTGGAGCGCCGCCACGGCGGCGTAGTAGATGGGACCCTCCGCCCGGAAGGAGTTGGGCCAGGGCATATCCCACTCGGAAATGAAGAAGGGCTTGCCCGCGGTCTTCATCCGGCTCATTCCGGCGAAGACCTGGGGAGAAGAGGTGATGGAGCGGTGGGCGCAGGTGCGCTCCGTGTTGCCCCATTTCCAGTCGTAGTAGTAGTGATGGCTGTCGGTGAAGTCCATCTCCTCCTGGGCTTTCACGTGGGCGTTGCTCTTGGTCCAGTTGGAGCCGGTGATGGGGATCTTCACGCCAATCTTTTTCATGTGATCCCGCATGGCGCGGTAATACTTTTCCGTCAGGTAAATTTTGAAGCGGAGCATGGTCTCGTCGTTGCGGTACAGATCGCAGGTCTCCCAATCGTAATCCGTGATGCCCTCGCCCGCCAGCCACTCCTTGAAGAACTGACGGAATTCGTTTTCATAATAGGTGGCGTGAACGTAGTCCGACTTGGTGGCGGCGGCGTCCTTGAACAGGTCGTTCTCGTTGATGATCTCGCTCAGGACGATGACGGGATCGTCCTTGTACGCCAATTTGGTGTAGGGGTTGAAGTGGGTCCAGATCTGGGTGGCGAATTCCTGCTGCAGCTCGATGAGGTAAGGATCCACCAGCGCCCAGGGGCGGGCGTTGTCCGGCAGCTTTTCGTATTCCACGACGCCGTCGTCTTCCTTGTAGTGACGGTAGGTGGACATATCCAGATACACGTAAATGCCCTCTTCCTTCAGGCAGTAGATCAGATAGTCCAGGCAGTCCAGGCTCTTTTCATCCAGCTTGCGGGTGGTGCGTACCCGGCGGCCTTTATTAAAACTGAAGATGTTGGGCGTATCCCATTCCGCGTCCAGCTGGTGGAAGCGGACGATGTTGCATCCCGCCTGCGCCAGCCGGCGGGCGACCTTGGGCGCGTAATCCTTGTCCGGGAAGCAGGCGCCGCCGTTGAAGTTGACCCCCCAGAAGCGACCCAGGGTGCCGTCCTCAAAACGGAAGTCGTCGCCCTTGGCGGTGAGAAAGCCGTGCTTGCCGGCGGGACGTTCGTCCTCGAAAACGAAGGAAATGTCCACGGGCATCATATCGGGATAGGCGGGTTGAGGAATATAGCGTGACATAACAATCTCTCCTTAAGGTTTATTGTGCGTTTTCGGAAAAAAGACGGTTGATCCGTTCGATGACGGATTCCACGAAGAATTCGCCTCCCTCGCAGCTCACCAGCTGGTTGCAGACCAGAGCGGAGTAGCTCTTCGCCGCCACCGCGAAGGGGGTGGGAAGATACTCCGTTTCGTCGTCGGTCAGCTCCGCGATGAGGGTGTGGGTGGCGTTGGAGCGGGCGCGGATCCGCTGCCCGTATTCCAAAAACAGCTCGTAGGGGCAGGTATACAGCGCGCAGTCGCCGATCCGCATGATGTGAAGCGGCGTCTGATAGAACACGCTCTTCTTTTGCCGCGCGTAGCGGTTGACGACGGCGGCGTCCAGGGAATATGTTCGCTTTTCCTCGTCGGAAAAGGCGCTGTAGTCGCCGCCTTTCTCTTCCAGCGCCGCTTTCAGGCGGGCGTTGGCGGCGGCGTATTCATCTTCGCTCACCGTGCGGATGCGGGTGGGCAGGTACTCAAAGCGGTACGCAAAGGGAAAATCGAAGGTGACGGCGGCGTCCGCCTTTTCCCGGTCGTAGAGAAAGCTCCACACCAGGCGGCGCCCCAATTCCTCCGTTCCTTCAAAGGAGCGCATGCTCGCTTCCCCCCGGTTCCAGGGGAGGGGCTTTCCGTTGGGACCCATCTCCTGCTTGGGGTTAAAGGGATCCCGTCCCGGACGCTGACGGATCAGATCCCGGGGAGAAATGTCCCCCGCGGCGCCGATGATGGTGAGGACGGGCAGTTCATAGCCGAGCGTCTCGGCGAGCTGACGCCGGAACGCGCCTACAAAGTCCGCGCTGACCACGCACTGGCTTTCCACCACCTGGGCGGGACAGCAGACGTTCATCACCAGCCCGGTGAGGCGCCCTTTCCCGTCGTAGACGTAAATGTACTCGATGGAGTCGTCGGAGGGACCCTCGGATCTCTCAAAGTTGTAGGTGTTGGCGGAGCCGTACATCTTGCTGGTGCCGTCCCGGTATACCACCCGGCGGCAATGCCCGATGACCGCGTGCCCCAGAACGGCGGAAACGCCGGCGGGCGCCATTGCCTCAAGTGCCTTCACGCAGGCGTCCACACATCCGGGGATGAAGACCTTGTCCCGGTAGTCCTCCGGCGGCATGACCCCTTCGGGGACGGTGCGGATCCGGTAAAACTCCCCCCACAATTCGCTGTTGCGATCCCGGTCTAAGTAGGGAGCGGTGTGGGTGTGGATGCAGCTGCAGATCAGCCGATCCCGGGTAAAGCCTTCGATCTTCTCCGCCACGGCGGCGGCGATGCGCTCCGTCACGTACTGCGGCAGCTGGGTCAGATCCAGGCTCAGCCACAAAACGGCGTCCGCTTTGCCGTGACCGATCGCCATACAGGTGGCGAGCAGGGGGTCGTGCACGCCCTCGGACGTGCGCAGATAAGTCTGCCCCCGGAGCAGGACCGGCGCGGAGGGCGTGATGGAGCCCACGCCCCATCCGATCAAAACAGGTTTATTTTCCATGGTCCACCTCAAAAAGATCCCCTCCCTCGCCCGCGGCGGGAGAGGGAAGGGAAGGAAAAACTTATCTCTTCTGCTGCAGGGTGAATTCCACCATTTCCGCTTTTTCTTCGGGGGTGAATTTCCGCAGGGTGTTGATGGTCTCGCCGCCGTTGAACTTGCGCTCCTCGGGGGTGATGGCTTCGGTGGTGCCCATAACGGTCACGTTCAGCTGTCTGTGACGGGCGCGGACGTGATCCCAGTCGATGAAGTAGACGTGGGCGAATTCGCCGCCGTCCAGCTTGCCGTCCTTCACGGTCATGGTCTCGCTTCTGCCGAAGAAGACGGAGCGCAGATGGCCGTCGGTGTTCATGGACGTGTAGTTACCGGGCTCGTCCACGTAGCGGCCGAACTGGGCGTGGATGGGACCGGGATGACGGTACTGATGCTCCTCGGCAAAGTCGGGGATCAGCTTCCGCATGATGTCCAGCAGGTCGTGCTGCAGGAATTCCAGGTCGAAGGTGTCGATGTCGTGGCTGCACTCCTGCACCATCACGGAGCAGGTGGTGTGGTGAGAGGCGATGCAGCAGGTGCCGGATTTGATGCCGCTGGCTTCCACGATCTCCATGATCTCCTTGGAAACGTCGTGGAACGTGGGGATCCAGCCTCTGGACTGCAGCTCAAGCTCTTTCTGGTATACTTTGAATTCCATGGTAAACCTCCATAAAATAAATTACGTTTTATTTGCCCATCCGGGCGTCGTAGGCTTCCCGCACCGCGCGGATCATATCGTCCACCATCTGGTATTGGGCTTCCTTGGTGGGCAGCCCCACGATGCCGGAGGAGGAGCCGGTGGCGTCCGCCCCGGCAAAAATGTTGCGGTACACGTCGTCATAGCACTTGATGCCGGCGCCCTGCAGCACCAGGATCTCGGGATCCACGTTCTTCACCGCCGCCGTGGACGCCTCGACGTATTCCTTGTCGCTGGCTTTGCCGGTGCCGATGAGCTCCGTGGGCTCCGCCACGATGATGTTGGGACGCAGGTGGGCGATGGCGGCGGCTTCCGCGCAGGAGTCCGCGCACACGATGGTGGCGAGCCCCACCTCATCCGCCCGGACGATGGCGGCTTTCAACTCCGCGATGGTCAGGGGCTTTTCGCAGTGATTGAGCATCACGCCCTCCGCGCCGGTGGCTTTCACCGCTTCCGGCAGGATGTCCGCCAGCCCTCTGCCGGGCTTCAGGGAATCCATGTGAGGCGCGAATACGTGAATGTATTTGGTGGCGTCCTTCACCCGGCGGATCTCCGTCAAGGGCGTGGTGAAGATGATGTCCACGTTGTACTTTTTGCTGGCTTCGTCCGCCACCTTGGCGAGCTCCACCACGTCGTCGCCCCACAGATAGTTCTTGGGACCGATCTCAAAGAACGGGGCTTTGATTTTCATACCTTGGATCATGTTTACACCTCTTTTATTTCTTGCCTTTGTTCAAGCGTTCACCCACGGCGCCGCCGGGATGGACCAGGGCAAATTTTTCGTTGACGTAGCCCGTCTCCTCAATGAGAGCGGTCTGGAGCGCGTCGAAGACGCTGGAAAGCGCCACGAAGCTGGACGTGGACTGGGTGTTGTACTTGTCCGTTTCCAGATCCACCCGCATGGGCAGAACGATGTCCGCCCCCACCGCCAGGGGAGAGTCCATCTTTTCCGTGATGGAAATGACGGTGGCGCCCTTTTCCTTGGCGATGTTTAAAATGGGGATCAGCTCCGCGGTCTTGCCCCCCCGGGAGGCAAGCACCATCACGTCGCCCTTCTGAATGAAGCCCATGGCGCCGTGCACCGCTTCCGCCGGAGAAATAAAGCGTGCGGGGCGCTCGATGCAGCACAGGGAATGGGCGAAATGCGTGCAGCAGATGCCGGAGTGGCCGCAGCCGGCGGTGCCGATGCGGGGCGCCTTCGCCAAAACCTCGACCGCCTCGGCAAAGGCGTTCCAGTCCATGACCTCTTTGGCGCGGGCGATCTCCGCCGCTTCGATGTCAAAGGCGGCTTGAGCCGCTTTCAGGGCTTCCTGCTTCATGACTCCACCACCTCGATGCCCCGCATGGCGCAGAAGTTGCGGATGATCTCACGGTTGTCCCCGTAGGTGACGATGTAATGCTGGCACGCCACGTTCTGGGCGAAGTCTTCCACGCTGGGCACCTCGATCTCCAGAGAGGGCAGCTGCGGCGCGGGATCGTCCCATCCGTACTCGTTCCACTTCCGGGGCGCCTTGCCTTCGCCGTGTACCATGTGCATCACGTACTTGCCCCGGCGGTAGGTCAGCCGGCACAGAGTCACTTCCCCGGTCTTCACCTTGGAAATGTTCAGAATGCCCTCGGAGAGCAGACCGAAGGCGGCGGGCATCACGGTGACTTCGCCGTCCACCACCTGGCAGGGCACGTAGTCCGGCACACCCGCCAGAAGGGTCTTTTCAAAGAACTCGTAGAATTCCAGATAGAAGGGCGTGCCCCCGGTGAGCTCTTTCATCAGCATCAGCGTCACGCACCCCATGGAGTCGTTTTCCGGCACGGTGAGATAACCGTCCTCCTGGAGCAGCATAAACACGGGAGCGGGGGGGAAGCCCACCAGCTTCTTCATGCCGTCCACGTCCTTGATGGAAATGGCTTTGTACCCGCGCTCCTCGGCGATCTCCTTCACCGCCAGATAGTAACCGGCGGCGAGACGCATTCCCTCGGGGTTGGTGGGCGCTTTCACGAAGTGCCACTTCTTGATGCGGTTTTCCACCACGTCGTCAATGGCTTTGGGATCCAGCTTTTCGTACCGCTGCTGCATTTCCAGCATTTCGAAGGTCTCGATCTCGGGGCCTACCACCTGCTTTAAGGAGCAGCCGTCGTACAGGGTGCCGTACAGGTTCATATCCCGGTATCCCGCCATACCCGCCTTCTGGTGGCGGATGTTGGCGGCGGCGATAGCGGCTTTGCAGTAGTTCGCCACCTTCCCGGCGCGGGAGGGCAGCCCGATGGTGTTATACACGTACTTGAAGGTGTAGCCCATATCCTCCAGCGTGGCGCGGATGCCGCTGGTGCCCGCCTGGTCGGCGGTGGTCACCACCTTGTCGCCTTCCACCCAGCCGCACAGTCCCCACAGGACCATGGGCAGATGACGGAAATGCTCGCTGATCTTCACCACCGCGTGGGTGGGGATCCAGCCCGCCACACATAAAACAAGCGCGTCAAAGGACTCCTTTTTCAGAGCCTCGATCGCGCCTTTGACTCCAGCTTCCTCATAATCGTCCGCCACGGGAATGACCTTCACCAGGGACAGACCTTCCGCCTCCAACTCCGCCGCCGCTTTTTCGCAGCGGGAAATGATGGCGTCCACAGGGGTGTTGACTTCACCGAACCCCACAAAACCGATTTTCGACATACTTTTTACCTCCGCGCGCACGCGCATATTATAT
>CAMPCJ010000031.1 GCA_946645685.1 uncultured Clostridia bacterium
TCCGGTAATTCCATTCTGATATTCCTGGAAGATCCTTCAGACGCAAAATGTATTATCGCCTTAGATACCCTGAAGAGGATTGACGGGATGCAAGGCAAAGAGTTTATCATTGGGCTTGTCAATGTAAATGAACAAACTGAGATAAGCTCCGTATTGACCCAAACGGAAATTCCTTCCTTTGTTTTTATCCGGGATAAGAAGGTCGCCGGGATATTAAAAGGAATGCCCACTGAAAATGAGATCCTGGAATTGACCAGGAAGTGAGAAAAAAAATATCAAATGAATCAGATAATGATCGGATCGATGAGCCATGCTCAAGCGCTGGATCAAACCGGTGGAATATGGATGTAGTGCTGCGTCTGCAAAAATGACACTAAAAGCGGGAAAAAAGGATAAAGACCGATTTTCCCGCTCATTTCGCTTCCCTCAATTATACAAAATTTGCATTTTGTATAATTAATACAATTAAAATGCGGGTACCCTGCTTGATGGATTTGAGCAAAAAGTCATAAACGGATCAGCATTGGACAGACTAAAAACGAGGTGATCCGATTTGAAAAAAAGTATGTATGCCGCGTACGTTTCCAAGAAAGCGGCTCGTTCCTCTCTGTTTCGCGATTGCTTGCTTGCATTTTTAATCGGCGGCGGGATTTGCTGCTTAGGTCAGTTTTTATTTACATGGATCTATCAATTCAGCGCAGATGATCGAATGGCTTCCGGTTTTACTTCCATTGCGTTGATCTTCTTATCCTGCTTATTTACGGGGATCGGGTGGTACGATAAGCTTGCTTCTTATGCCGGTGCCGGTACGTTGGTACCCATTACGGGTTTTGCCAATGCCATGTCGTCCCCTGCTATCGATAATACCGCGGAAGGAATGGTTATGGGGCTTGGCGCAAAGATCTTCGTCATTTGCGGACCCGTCATTCTTTACGGCTGCGTCTTTTCCGTGATTTTGGGTTTGATCGCGTATCTTTTACGAATATTCGGAATCGATATAACGGGGGTCGTTTAAATGTCGCAAGGTATTATTTATTTTGATCAAAAGCCTTCTGTGTTAGGCGGATCCGCCGTGTGCGGCGGATTGGAACGATCCGGTCCTTTATCGGGCTCGTTTGATTTATCGGATCCGGACAGTAAATTCGGCGCCAAGACCTGGGAAAAGGCGGAATCCGAGATGGTTCGGATTTGTTTGAATGCCCTGTTTCAGAAAACGAATACCGATGAAACTGTTATTGACAGCGTCTATTCGGGAGATCTGACCAATCAGTGCACGGCAACGACCCTTGGGATCTGCGGATATAGAATGCCGGTTTTGGGGCTATACGGCGCTTGCTCCACGTTTGCCCTTGCACTGGGGCTTTCCGCGGCAACCGTAAATGCCGGCTTTGGTGAAAAGGCCGTTGCTATAACCTCTTCTCACTTTTGTACGGCTGAGAGGCAGTACCGATATCCTTTGGAATACGGTAGTCAACGAACGCCCACGGCTCAAACCACCGTTACCGGCTGCGGAGCGGCTCTCCTTGGAAATCATACGCCTTCTCTTCCCTACGTTTCCGAGTTTTTGCCCGGGATAATCTGCGATCGGGATATACACGATACCACCCATATGGGAGCCGCCATGGCTCCCGCCTGCGCGGATACGCTCGTTCGCTATTTTAGCGCAAGCGGCAACGATCCGGATGCTTTTGATATGATCCTGACCGGGGACCTTGGCGTCTTTGGGCATGAATTGCTTAGGGAACTGTGCGAAAAGCAGGGATTCAAGCTTGGAAATAATCTGTTTGATTGTGGACTGATGATCTATGACCGGGAGCGGCAAAAGGTGGATGCCGGCGGCTCCGGGTGCGGCTGTTCCTCCGCGGTATTCTGCGGAAGCATCCTTCAAAGCTTTGCGCAGGATCGTCTTCACGACGTATTGCTCATCGGAACGGGTGCTTTACTTTCCTCCACGTCCGTTTTGCAGGGCGAGAGCATTCCCGGGATCGCTCATCTTGTTCGGATTCAGAAAGGATAAATATGGAATTTCTCAAGGCGTTTATTTGCGGCGGCCTCTTATGCGTGATCGCTCAGATCTTGATTGATAAAACGGCTCTCACGCCTGCCAGGATCCTGACGGCGTACGTTTGCGCCGGTGTTGTTTTGGGCGGAATCGGCGTCTATAAGTCCTTTGTTGACTTTGCCGGATGCGGCGCGACGGTCCCTCTTACGGGATTTGGATATTTATTGGCGCGCGGCGCTTTGGAGGGCGTGAGGGATCAAGGACTGCTTGGCGCTTTTACCGGGGGACTTGCGGCTGCATCCGGCGGTATTTGCGCCGCAATGCTTTTTTCACTGCTTGCTGGGATCATATTTCCCGGAAAACCTGAAAATTTATAAAAAGCGACTTTACAAAAACAGACTCCTTGTGTATAATAATGTAAGACAGTACACGTTGGAGGATCCGTTTTGATCATACAGTTGGAACAAGCACGTCAAGGCTTGAGAAATATGCGGCCGAAGATCGACGAATTGGCCTCTTCCCTTCGTATTGATGCGCTTGAAGCGCGCAGTAAGGAACTGGAAGAGATCACGTCTGATCCCGGCTTTTGGAACAACCCGGATGATTCACAAAAGATTTTGTCCGAGGTCAAGGACGTAAAGGATAAATTGGATAGCTTTCACGCGCTCTCTTCTCTTTATGAATCCACGCTGGAGCTTCTGGATCTTGCCATTGAGGAAGATGACGCCAGTTTTACGGATGATATCTTGAACGATATTCGTTCCATCGAGCAGTCATACGAGGAACAGAAGATCAAACTGCTCCTTTGCGGCGAATATGATAAGAGCAACGCCATTGTCTCCATCCATCCCGGCGCGGGCGGCACGGAGGCGCAGGACTGGGCGGAAATGTTGTACCGTATGTATATGCGGTTTGCGGAACGCCGCGGCTTCAAGTTCAAAATGCTGGACTATATCGACGGCGATGAAGCAGGGATCAAAAGCGCGTCCTTTGCGGTGGAAGGCGATTATGCTTACGGGTATTTAAAAAGTGAATCCGGTGTCCATCGGCTTGTGCGGGTTTCTCCGTTCGACGCTTCCGGCAGAAGACAAACCTCCTTTGCCGCGGTGGAAGTGATGCCCGAGTTTGATGACAAGATCAAAGTGGAGATCAACGAGGAGGATCTTGAGATCGAAGCGCATCGTTCCAGCGGTGCCGGCGGTCAGCATATCAACAAAACCGACTCTGCCATCCGGATCAAGCATATCCCTACCGGTATCGTGGTGGGATGTCAGACAGAGCGGAGCCAGCTGCAGAATAAAGAAACGGCTATGAAAATGCTGAAAGCCAAGCTTCTTGAGATCAAAGAGCGGGAGCACCTGGATCGTATCGAGGACATCCAGGGCGTGAAGGGAAATATTGAATTCGGTTCTGCCATCCGCTCTTACGTCTTTATGCCCTACACGCTTGTGACTGATAAACGCACCGGGTATGAAACGGGCGATATCAATAAGGTTATGGACGGATATCTGGATGAATTTATGAACGCGTATCTGATCCATAAATCCGCTGAGAAGAAATAGTTAACATTTTTGAAGGAGGAACACATCATGAATAAGAAATTCAGACTGATTTCCGCAATTTGCCTGCTTGCTCAGGCGTTCACCAGCTTGGTCCTTTCCTTCGTGTATGCCAACAAGAAGAAGGAGCTTTCCCACGCTTTCCTCGGACTTGGGATCCTGGGCGGCATTGGCGGGGCTTTCCTGCTCTATCAGGATTTTAAAGAAAGCAAGGAAAAAGAGCTTGCTTTTGACGGCGAGGACTGGATCGATGATGACGACGATGATTTCTTTGATGAAGACAGCGCCGACGACATTAACTTCACCATCGCGGACGAAGCGGATGATGAAGGTGGATCCGAAGAAGCCGCTCCCGAGGGCGAGACCGAAGAAAAGACCGAGGACTGATATTGCACATATAAAAGGAAGACGCTGCGAAAGCAGCGTCTTCCTTTTGTATGGAATTATTTGCTCTTGGACTCCCGGAGTTCCACGATACTGTTGAAGGTGTTCTCATATTTGGTATCTTTGCAGAAATATCCGTTTCTGACGAATTGAAAACGGTCGCCGGGATTTGCGTCTTTCAAAGAAAGCTCCAGCTTACAACCGGTTACGCTCTCTTTTGAGTCGGCGTCCAGATAATCGCTGTAGTTCTTCCCTTCCGGCAGCGCAACAAGATTTTCTTCTTTGAACAGGCGTCCGAATTTCATGATGGTCGCGTCAAAGCAATGATCCGCGCTGACCCAGTGGATCGTACCTTTGATCTTTCTGCCGTCGGAGGGATTTTTGCCGCCGGTTTCCAGATCCGCCTCTGCTCGGATCAAGGTAACCTTGCCTGTCTCATCGGATTCAAAGCCTGTGCATTTGATCACGTAAGATCCCATCAGCCGCACTTCCCCGCCGGGGTAGAGTCGATGGAATTTCGGCACTTTTTCCGTGCGGAAATCATCCCGTTCCACATAGATCTCCCGGGTGAACGGGACCATCCGTGTGCCGGCGGTTTCATCGTTGGGATTATTGGACTGGGGAAACTCTTCCGTTTTGTCGGCGGGATAGTTTTCGATCACCAGCTTCACGGGATCCAGAACGGCGATCCTGCGTGGCGCGCTGTAGTTCAATTCATCCCGGATACAATGCTCCAAAAGCCCGATATCAACGATGCTGTACGCTTTGGAAATGCCCGCGGTTTTTACAAATTCAAAGATCGCCGACGGCGTGTATCCCCTGCGACGAAGTCCGCAGAGTGTGGGCATCCGGGGATCATCCCAGCCGTCAACAACACCGGTCTCCACAAGCTGCCTGAGATAGCGCTTGCTCATAACGGTATGCGTCACGTTGAGACGGGCAAACTCGTACTGGTGAGGTTTCTTTTCGAAGCCGATGTGATCCACCACCCAGTCATACAAGGGACGGTGGTTTTCAAATTCAATGGAACACATGGAGTGGGTGATGCCTTCCAGCGCGTCTTGAATGGGATGGGCAAAATCGTAAAGCGGATAAATGCACCATTTATCGCCCTGGCGGTGGTGCTTTGTGTGAGAAATACGGTAAATTGCGGGATCCCGTAAATTCATATTGGGGGAAGCCATATCGATCTTTGCGCGCAGCGTGCAGGCGCCGTCCGGAAACTCCCCGTTTTTCATACGTTCAAACAGCGCCAGGTTTTCGTCAACGCTGCGGTTCCGGTAAGGACTTTCCTTTCCCGGCTCTGTAAGCGTGCCGCGGTATTCCCGCATTTCATCCGCGTTCAGATCGCACACGTAAGCATCGCCCTGCCTGATGAGCTTGATGGCATACTCATAGCATTTATCAAAGTAGTCGGATCCGTAGAAAATGCCGCCGGTCGGCTCGGCGCCGAGCCATTTCAGATCTTCCAGAATACTCTGAACGTATTCGTCGTCTTCTTTGTTGGGGTTGGTATCATCGTAGCGCAAATTGAAAAGTCCGCCGTATTTTTTTGCTGACATGGCGTTGATGTAGATCGCCTTGGCGCTGCCAATGTGCAGATACCCGTTTGGTTCCGGCGGAAATCTGGTATGCAGACGGTCAATTACACCGTCTGCCAGGTCTTTTTCTATGATCTCCTGCAGGAAATTCGTGCTGTTGTTTTCTTCCATTTTGATTTAACACTCCTTATCAGGCGTTCAAAGCCGCGCTCAAACGTTTTAAAACCGTTTCCTTGCCAAGGATCTGCATCACAGACCAAAGATCGGGCGAAGCGGATTTCCCGGTGACGGCGATCCTCAGGATCATACTGACGTCTCCCACGTGTCCTTTGTATTTTTCCGGCTCTGCCTTATATTCCTTTGGTTTGGCGGCAAAACCGTTCTCAACGGCGATCTTTGTCACCAGCTCAAACCATTGAGTGCCGTCCATATCCGGATCATAGTTTTCGGAAAACTGAGCGAGGATCGTTTTTCGATCTTCTTCCGTGACGTTTTCCGGGAAAGAATTATCCATTTGGAATAAATCATCATAGAAGAAAGACAAATAGGGTCGGACTTCCTTCCAGGTGGCAAGATCCTTTCTGGGTTTATCGCCGCCTCTGCCGATGCTGAAGATGGCTTTTGCCTTTTCGGGATCGGCGGTCAGAAACGTATGCAGATCCTGATCAAATTTTGCCGTCCAGGCGGCGACGTTTTCGTACACTTCTTCCGCCGTCATCCTGCTGATGATGTTTTTGGAAACGTCTGTCAACTTCAAATAGTCGAACAAAGACCCCGCCGGATTCATTTTCTTGTAGGAGAATTTGAATGCGTCCGCGCTTTGATCCGGATTGGCTCTTCTCCAATCCTCAAAATTGGAATTGAGAATGGTCAGAATGTATTCGTATACCGCTTTGACGGGAAATCCTTCCGCTTCATAATACGTCAAGGCAAGTTCGGGATCTTTTCGTTTGGAAAGCTTCCGCTTGCTGTTCCCGTCCATCTTCATCAAAGGGCCGATGTGCAGGTATTTGGGCAACTTAAACCCGAGCGAGCGGAATAACTGTACGTGAAAAGGCAAGGTGGAAAGCCACTCGTCGCCCCGTACCACGTGGGTGGTGCGCATTAAATGATCGTCTACGGCGTGGGCAAAGTGATAGGTGGGAATGCCATCCGATTTCAACAAAACGTGATCCACGTCGTTTTCCGTCAGTTCCAATTCCCCTTTGATCAGGTCGGTAAACTTGATCTTGTTTTCAACGGATCCGGTGGAACGGAAGCGAAGGACCCAGGGCGTGCCTCGATCCAACTCCTGCCGAATGGCGTCAAACGGCATATCGCGCCACTTCGCCCATTTTCCGAAGTAGCCGAAGTTGGCTTTTTCTTTTTCCTGTTCTTCGTGGATGGCTGTAAGCTCTTCTTCGGTGCAGAAGCAGGGGTACGCCATACCTGCCAACAGGAGTTTTTTGGCGTATACGTGATAGATCTCCTTCCGCTGGCGTTGACGATAGGGACCGTAATTGCCGCTGTCTCCGGTATGGGTCGCGCCTTCATCAAAGCGGATGCCGTAGTGATCCAGGCTGTCGATCAGAGTTTCGATTGCGCCCGGCACTTCCCTTTTCGCGTCGGTATCTTCCACACGCAGGAACAGAACGCCTCCCGACTGATGGCAAAGCCGTTCCGAGGTAAGCCCCTGAACCAGATTGCCCAAGTGGACAAAACCGGTGGGACTGGGCGCCATACGGGAAACGACAGCGCCCTCGGGCAGATCTCTCGGGGGGAACTGCTTTTCCAACGCCTCTTCCGTCAAAGTAAGACCGGGAAAAAGAAGAGATGCAAGCGTTTCTCTCTCCTCCTGTGAAAGGGGTCTTCTATCCATAAGATGCCTCCTGCGAATGGGTTTGTGGTGTATTGCTTCCTATTATAACATAAGAATTCCCCTAATACAAGGAAAGCGTCAAAAAACGTGGAAAGATTTTCATTTGCCGCAAATAGTATTGTGAAAATGACTAAATATTATAATAAAAAAATGAAATAACGGTTCATTATAGAAAAAATAAAAAAACCTTATTGAATTTTAATAAAGAGAGGTGTATAATCCGTTTGATAATCATCAAGGAGGATAAAATGACATCTTTTTCAGCAACGATTTCTTCGTGGTATGTGGTTTTGATGGGTATAGGAACCGTTTTTGTCGGGTTGATCTGTATCATTCTGATCTGCTCCGCCATGGGAGCGATCTTATCCCGTAAAAGCAAAAAGGGGCCCACCCCGAACCCTGTGAAAACAAACGAACTAATATCGGTCATAGCAGGCGCGATCGTTGCCTCTTCGGGCAAGGACCCCTCTTGTATTCAAATCAAATCTGTAAAAAAGCTCAAGTGAGGTATTATCAATGGAAAAGTATCGTATCAAAGTGAATGGAACGACTTACGAAGTGGAGGTTGAACTGCTTTCTGAAGCCGCCGCTGCGGTCAAGACGGAAACCGTTCCCTCCGCTGCTCCTGCCGGCGATGGCAGAGCCGTTTCAGCGCCGATGCCCGGCACCATTTTGTCCGTGGACGTGACGGTGGGGCAAAAAGTAAAGAAAGGCGACGTTTTGTTCATCCTGGAAGCCATGAAAATGGAAAATGAGATCTCCGCCCCCGCGGACGGGACCGTCACTTCTCTTTCCGTGAAAAAGGGCGACGCTGTGACCTCCGGCGCATTGCTCTGCACCATCGCATAAGGGAGTGTTCCATGAAAAAAACGCTTTTGATCGCGCTTTCCGTTCTTTTGACCCTGTCTGTTTTGCTTTCCTTATCAAGCGCAGCTTTTGCCGCTGAATCATCGGCAGAAAGCGCAGCTGAAACCGTTGAAACACAAGAGGAAGAAAGCGGAAACGCCCTTATCAATTTTTTGAAGCAAACAGGCTTCTCCCTGCTTGCGAAGAATTACAAATCTTTGATCATGATGGCGATCTCCTTTGTGCTCATGTATCTTGCCATCGTCAAGAAGTTTGAGCCGCTGCTGCTCTTGCCCATTGCTTTTGGGATGCTTTTGACCAACCTTCCCGGCGCCGGTATGTTTCACGAGGAGTTTTTTGCGGACGGTCACGTTCACTGGGATTTGTTCGGAAGCGTTGGCGGCGGGTTGATCGATTATCTGTATCTGGGTGTTAAGCTCGGCATCTATCCCTGCCTGATCTTTTTGGGGATCGGCGCCATGACGGACTTCGGACCGCTGATCGCAAATCCCAAATGCATGCTTCTCGGCGCCGCTGCGCAGATCGGGATCTTCATAACTTATATTGGGGCTAATCTTCTCGGATTTCTTCCCACGGAATCCGCGTCCATCGGCATCATCGGCGGTGCGGACGGACCTACCGCTATTTTTGTGACATCCCGCTTATCCCCGGATCTTTTGGGACCCATCGCAGTCGCCGCGTATTCTTATATGGCGCTGGTTCCCTTTATCCAACCGCCCATTATGAAACTTTTGACGACGAAAAAAGAGCGGAAGATCAAAATGAAGGAGCTTCGTCCTGTCAGCAAGACGGAAAAGATCCTCTTCCCCATCGTCGTTACGGTTTTTGTTTCCCTGCTCGTCCCCTCGGCGGCGCCCTTGATCGGCTGCCTGATGCTGGGTAATCTGATGAAGGAAAGCGGCGTTGTCGACCGCATTGCCAAGGCGGCGCAAAACGAATTGATGAACATCGTCACCATCTTTTTGGGGATCTCCGTTGGAGCTACCGCCACGGCGGATACGTTCCTTTCCTGGAAAACCCTCGGGATCATGGCGATGGGTATCGTCGCATTTGCTCTGGGAAGCGCCGGTGGTGTATTGCTCGCGAAATTTATGAATTTGTTCTTGAAGAATAAGATCAATCCCCTGATCGGATCCGCCGGCGTTTCCGCCGTTCCGATGGCGGCTCGGGTCTCTCAGACGGTGGGGCAGAAGGAAGATCCTGAAAACTTTCTTTTGATGCACGCCATGGGCCCCAACGTTGCCGGTGTCATCGGATCCGCCATTGCGGCAGGCGTTTTGATCGCCTTGTTTGGATAAAGGGGGATGAAAATGAACGAAAAGAAACTCTATATTACAGATACGATCCTCCGTGACGCGCATCAATCCCAGGCTGCAACGCGCATGCGTCTGGAAGATATGCTTCCCGCCTGTCCCGTTTTGGACAGCGTTGGATACTGGTCTCTGGAATGTTGGGGCGGCGCTACCTTTGACGCTTGTCTTCGCTTTTTGAATGAAGATCCCTGGGAAAGACTGCGCGCTTTGAAAAAAGCTTTGCCCCATACCAAATTGCAAATGCTTTTCCGTGGTCAGAATATGCTCGGATACCGTCCTTATGCGGACGACGTCGTCGACGCGTTCGTGCGGAAATCCATCGAAAACGGCATCGACGTGGTGCGGATCTTTGACGCGTTGAACGACGTAAGAAATCTGAAACAGTCCATCGATTCCATCAAGAAGTACGGCGGGATCTGCGAAGTAGCGCTGAGCTACACCACTTCCCCGGTACACGATCGCGCCTATTTTGTGGATCTGGCAAAACAGTTGGAAGAAATGGGAGCGGACGTCATTTGCGTGAAGGATATGGCAAACTTGCTTTTGCCCTATGAAGCGTTTGAATTGATCAAAGCGTTGAAGACTTCTCTGTCCTGCCCGGTTCACCTGCACACACATAACACCACCGGCACCGGGGATATGACTTTGCTCAAAGCCTGCGAAGCCGGGGTAGATATCGTGGATACCGCCCTTTCCCCCTTTGCCAACGGCACGTCTCAGCCCGCGACGGAATCTCTCGTTGCCGCGCTGAAAGGATGCGAGAGGGATACGGGATTGGATCTGGAAAAGCTCGCGGAGGCAGCCGCTCTCATTCGCCCCGTCGCGGATCGATTGATGGAAGAAAAGATCCTGGACCCCAAGGTGCTGCGGATCGATGGCAAGACTTTGCTGTATCAAGTTCCCGGCGGAATGCTTTCCAATCTTCTCAGTCAGTTGAAACAACAGAATGCGGAAAACCGTTTTTATGAGGTTTTGGAGGAGATTCCCCGAGTCCGGAAAGATTTCGGCTATCCTCCCCTTGTGACCCCCACCAGCCAGATCGTCGGCACGCAAGCGGTGTTGAACGTGCTGACCGGGGAACGGTATAAAATGGTCACGAAGGAATCCAAAGGCGTTTTGCGCGGCGAATACGGGCGTTTGCCTGCCCCCGTCAACGAGGAAGTCCGTAAAAAAGCCATTGGAGATGATGAAGTCATTACCTGCCGTCCCGCTGATCTGCTTCAACCGGAAATGGATCAGTTGAAGAAAGAGATCGGTGACCTGGCAAAGTGCGAAGAAGACGTGCTTTCTTACGCCATGTTTCCTCAAGTGGCGAAAACGTTTTTCCAAAATCGAGGGAAGACCACGCCGGTCAAAGCAGAAGAAAAACCGGATACTAAAAAGACAGGTCCCAAAGAGATCCTTGTGGATCTTTCACAAGCTAAATTGGAACTGTAAAAGGATCCGCAAAAGAAAAGCTGCAAGTAAATACTTGCAGCTTTTCTAATATCAGAAAAAGTCAACGATTTCCTTCCCTGTTCTTTTTACAAAAGAGATCCAAACAGGCAGAAAACGCTGCAATCAGCGCAATGCTGATCAAAACGCCTCCGACAATATCCGTCAGCCAGTGAACGCCGCTTAAAAGTCTTCCTATGACGCTGCAGCCTGCCAGACTCCACAACACGATCTTTGCGATTTTAAGTGCCTTGGGATCTGAGAGGTATTTTTTCAGGATGAACGTAACGCTGCCGAATACCACGCAAGCAAGAACGGTGTGAGAGGAAGGGAACGAAGCCTCCGGCATATCCTGACCTTTTTCCAACACAGGGCGAAGATTTACGACGACTTTTTCAAAAAAAGCGTATAAGAGCAATACGACGGCGAAGAGTCCTCCCAGGCAAAGCACTTCCCGATCTACCGCTTTAAGGCTCTTTCGCCTGATCCACTGCGCCAAACCGGCGGCGGCAAAAAGCCCTGCCACGAGAAGCGCCGCATATCCCAAAAGCTGTGTCAGAACGTAGAAGAAACGGTGTTCCCCAATGGCTTTATGAAAGGCTCCGTTGATGCCGGATAGCCCGATGGACGTTCCCACAGGGCCGATGGGCGCGACGTCCACGGTCTTGACCAGAAGGATCAAAAGCAGAAACATAATAAAAGCCGCGCCTGAGATGATCCATTTTGTGTTTAACTTTTTCACGTATTTCACTTCCCTTTTTTAGTATTTCATTTTTTTCAGAATCTCTTTGTGTTCAATGGTCACGCGAAAGCTTTCGAGGGCTTTTTGTATGGCTTTGTTGTGCGTCCATTTTGGGAGTTTTTTCTCTGCAAAAAACGGAAAAACCGCGTTAAATTGCTTGGCAAGCGCCGTGGCAAAATACCAGGCGATCATCATTTTGACGTAGTATTCTTCCGATTGGATCTTACAGACGCGCTCTGCATATTCCATCCGGAAGGAATCGTCCAGAAACAGATCCATCAGCTGTTTGATGCCGAAACGAGTGGTGTACGTGTGTGTTGATTCGATCCAGCGCAGAACAAGGGGCAAAAGATCTTTTTTATTCTTACGGAACGCCTTTGGGGAAAGCTGGTCGCAGGTCGCCCAGTTGTCAACGTAAGGAAGAAAGGCTTCTACGCCTTCCACACAGCGGTCAAAGTTTTTTTCGCCTGAAAGGAGGAATGCGTGCAGCTGGTTTTCGTCAAAGGTTTTATGGGGCAATTCCCGTAAAAATGCGGTATAGCTTCCCTCTTTTGCCATATCCTTGGCGATGGATCGCAAAAGCGGCGTGCGAACGCCGATCACGCGCGACGGATCCACCGTCGGGATCAGTTTTATTTGAAACGCTTTGTAGGATTCATCCTTCAGCGAAAACAGCCGTTCGCGAATGGACGCCGGATCGGATGGGCGAGATCTCTTCATGCTGATCAGTCCTCTGAAAAATGAAAGGTCAGCGTGATCGCTCTGCTGAAAGTTCGGGAGCAAGCCCGATCAAATCGTCCGCTTCCACCCAGCTTTTCCCTCCATCAAAAGAATGATGGTAAATGGAAAAGCCTTCCCCGGCTTCCTGCTTATAGGCGTTTTGGTCTGTTTTCATATAAGGCGCCAACTCCCGTATCGTATCCGCATCCGGATAGGAAAGATAGATATAGATGATCGTGGTATCGTTTTCCGGGATCAGGGCGTACTCATATTTATCAAACGCGTTGTCCATCGTCACATAAGCGGGATAAGCGTAACTTGTTTCGTTGAGCAAAGCTGTTTTCGTGACGCTTTCTTCGTTAGAAGTGAGTTCTTGCGAGAGCTCACTCAGACGTTTTACTTCCCCTTTAAAATCATCTTCCTCGTAATGACAGATCAATTTGATATACCCGTCAATGTCTAACAACGAGGAACTGATCCTGGCTTGATAAGAAACAAACCCCCGCTTTGCCGTATTCTTTTCGGGAAACAGCGCGAGCGTACTGTCCAGATCACTGTGAAATGTGGTAAAGATCACGTTCGGATCGTATGCTTCTATTCCGTTTGCCGTGAACGTATCGGAACGATTTTCACTGTCGCAGGCGGATAATAGCAGACAGGATAAAAGCAGGACACACGCGAAAAGAAAGATCCCGATCCTTTTTATGATCATACAGTGTCCTCCTTCAATGGGTATTGGTTGACATCCCGTTGATCACCACAGAGGCAATGATCCGATCTGGCTCTCGTTCCGAGGCAACTTGTACCTGATAATAGCAGGCGTTTCTGCCCTGCTTTACACAGTTTGCCTTTGCGACCAGCTTTTCCCCGAGTTTTGCAGGTCGGAGATAGGAAGCGTTTGCCGATAAGGTTACGGTGGTAGGACGACCTGTTTCGATCAGCCCTTTTGCGTTGGCGGCGACCGCGAAGCAGAAATCCGCCAGGGTATAGATCGCTCCGCCCTGTACCACCCCGTCTGCGTTTGCGTGCTTTTCACCCGGAATGAAGGAGCAAACCGCATATCCTTCCCCTGCTTCATCAATGGTAACGCCGGTCTGCTCCATCGCGTACACGTCGCCCTTGAAAAAGGCGTTGATCTTATCTAAATCGTAAGTCATGACAATTCCCTCTTTTCATCTTTTACAACGTACTGCAAAAACGTCAGCACGATCAAGACGTAGCAAACGGTTTTCGGAAGCATCAGCATACCGAGGATGGGCAGGATCCCCGCGGCGACCGCCACGGGAATGTAGAATAAAAAGGAAAGCGTCACATACAGCCAGATAAAGCGAAACCGGTGCAGCGTATTTCTTTCCCGGATGAACAAAACGACGATCAAAACGCCGAGGATCACGAAAGGAATATTGCGGATCACACCCCACGTCATATCGCTGCTGTTTACCGTCCACCCGTTTTGGGGGAACAGACACAGGACTGTCCGTGCGGCGAACAAGATCCAAACAGAAACGGTCAGGGCTATGCTTTTCTTATGATACAGGTCGATCCAGATATAAAAGACGAGGACGTAAAAGACCGTCATGGAGAGGGACGTGATCAGCTTTCCTATGCCCAGCGCCGCCGTCAGATCCCGGTCGGAAAAGTAGCGGATCACGCGTGGGATCAAATGAAAGGCGTCACCTGCCCCGAGGATGAGGGTCGCCCACCCCATTTTCTTTCCGGCGCCGCTTTTGGATCGCGCCAGCATCAGGATCCCGCAAATAGCGGCGGTCAAAAGATAAAGAATATCGAACGCGGTTTCCCCGTATTTCATTTAACGGCTCCTTTCCGATCCAAGAGAAGACAGCTCCCGCTGCGCGCCCGTCGTATAATCGCTTTCAAATGAGATCATATTCTCTTCCTTTCAAGAGCGGTATTTCGCTTTGCCGGTTTTTATGTAATAGGCTTCCTTGTCCAGATACATTTTTTCATCCGATTCTTTCAGCATTTCGTCGATGGTTTTGGATCCATCGGACGTATAACTGTAACCGATGGCGCAGTGATATTTTGTTTTGGAAATGTTCTTCCGGATCCGCTCTATAAGGCGTTCGACTTCGCTTTCACCGGTATGCCGGCAGATGATCATAAATTCGTCTCCGCCGATCCTGTACGCCAACTCTTTCGGTTTCGTAGCACGCGCAAAGCAAAGGGCAACGGTTTCCAGCGCGTCATCCCCGGCTGCGTGTCCTTGCATGTCATTGATCTCTTTCAACCCGTTCATATCGATGGAGATCAAGGAACTGATATCCTTTTTGTTATCATGGATCGCGGAATCGTATGCCTGACGGTTGAGAAGACCGGTCAGCGGATCCTTTTTCGTGATCTGCAAAATGGAAAAGTCGTAATACACGAAAAGGGCAATGGCTATGTTGGTACAAAAGATCTTGGAGTAATCCTTGCCGATCACGAAGGGCAAAATCAAGCCCGAGCCGAAGGCAAGACAGAGAAAGAGCGTAGGAAAGATCTCTCCCGCCAGCTTGTTTCCCTGCTGAAGAAGCGAGAATACGAGGAAGACGCAGTATCCTCCCACGGCAACGTAAGGAAGGTAACCCAGGGGACCCCGCAGAAGCTTCCCGTCATCCGCCAGGCTGAAAACAAGTCCGTTAAACAGGGAAAGGATATTCAAGAGCGTAAAAAGAATGGCGGGAATAAAGATGAACCAACGTTCTTTCTTTGCCAGGGTATAGAGCGTCATGGCAATGATGAAAGGCGTTGCGCTGTACCGAATCGCAATCAATATGATCCTGAGATTATTAAACGTTCCGCGCCCTTCCAAGCAGAATTCGGTGAAAACGATCACGGAAAGAAGAAAGACCGATATGATCAGAACGTACATACGCCTGACCGTTTTTTTATCCAGAAAAACGTTTGATTTCAGCAGCGCCGCAAACGCGATCAGAATAAGCAACAACGACCAGTTTTGAAGAATGAATTCCTTGATCAACTTTATCACCAGCTTTTATTTTTTGGGTAAGTCTTGCAAAACGCGCAACTTTATGACGGACAATTTCCCGCAGAGGGTTTATTCATCCATGTCAAAGTCACTGTTAAGCAGTTTTCTTTCGTGAATGGGATGATCTCATCTTTCATCATCTACTCTCCCCTTCATTCCGACACCATCTCAGGAAATGTCGTTCCTATGTTATTTTCTATACT
>CAMPCJ010000032.1 GCA_946645685.1 uncultured Clostridia bacterium
GAAGCATCTTTCTTTTTTGTTGATCGATCAGAACAGACCGGAGATCACGCCGTTTTCGTCCACGTCGATCTTCTCGGCGGAGGGAACTCTGGGCAAACCGGGCATGGTCATAATGTCACCCGTAAGCACGACCAAAAATCCGGCGCCGGCTGATACCTTCACGTTCTTCACGGTGACGATGAAGCCTTCGGGGGCGCCGAGCTTGGTGGGATCGTCGGTAAAGCTCGCCTGGGTCTTGGCAACGCAGATGGGCATATTGCCGTAACCGAGGGCGGTGAGCTGAGCGATCTGGCGCTTTGCGGCGGGCATCACGTTGATCCCGGCGCCTCCGTAAATGCGCTTGACCAGTGTTTCGATCCGTTCCTCAATGGTCCCTTCCAGATCGTAGGCAAAGTGAAAATCGCCCTTTTCTTCTTCGCAAAGCCGCACGACTTCCCGGGCGAGGGCTTCGCCGCCCTTGCCGCCTTCCGCCCAAACGGTGGAAAGCACGGTGTTCACGCCCATCTCACGGCATTTACGGATAACGAAGTCAATTTCTTGATCGGTATCGGTGGGGAAGCGGTTGACCGCCACCACGCAGGGAAGCCGATAAACGTTTTTGATGTTGGAAACGTGACGGAGCAGGTTGGGAATACCTTTCTCCAGCGCCGCAAGATCTTCTGTGGCGAGTTCGGCGCGGGGCAGACCGCCGTGCATCTTCAACGCCCGGACGGTGGCGACCATTACAACGGCGTCGGGGACAAGCCCCGCCATCCGGCATTTGATATCCAGGAATTTTTCCGCGCCCAGATCTGCGCCGAAGCCGGCTTCCGTCACGGTGTAATCGCCCATCTTCATCGCCAGGCGGGTGGCTAAAACGGAGTTGCATCCATGGGCGATATTGGCAAAGGGTCCGCCGTGCACAAAGGCGGGCGTTCCTTCCAGGGTCTGTACCAGGTTGGGCTTGATGGCGTCCTTCAACAGCGCCGCCATAGCGCCCACCGCTTTCAGATCGCCCGCGGTGACGGGCTTGTCGTCGTAAGTGTACCCCACGATCAGGCGGGAGAGGCGCTCCTTCAGATCGGTAATGGAGGAAGCCAGGCAGAACACCGCCATGATCTCGCTGGCAACGGTGATGTCAAATCCGTCTTCCCGGGGGGTGCCGTTGGCTTTTCCGTTCAGTCCGTCCACGATGAAACGAAGCTGACGGTCGTTCATATCCACGCATCTCTTCCAGGTGATCTTCCGGGGATCGATCCCCAGAGCGTTCCCCTGATGGATGTGGTTATCCAGCATCGCGGCAAGCAGGTTGTTCGCCGCGCCGATAGCGTGAAAGTCGCCGGTGAAATGCAGGTTGATGTCCTCCATGGGGACCACCTGCGCCCATCCGCCGCCCGCGGCGCCGCCCTTGACGCCGAACACGGGACCCAGAGAAGGCTCGCGAAGCGCCACGGTGACGTCTTTACCGATACGGCTCAAGCCGTCCGCCAGCCCGATGGTGGTCGTGGTTTTTCCTTCACCCGCGGGGGTGGGGGTAATGGCGGTGACCAGGATCAGTTTGCCGTCTTTGCGATCCGTTTCCTTGAGAAGGATCGGATCGACCTTCGCTTTGTACCGTCCATACTGCTCCAGGTATTTCTCATCCACGTGAGCCCGTTTCGCGATCTCGGCAATGGGTTTCATTTTGCATTGCTGCGCGATTTCGATGTCGGACAGATAAGCCATTTTCATTCCTCCGTATTTTTGTTTTTAATGGTATATGGGATGTGCTTCGCACATAGCGCTTACTTCGCTCGCGACCCGCCCGGCGCTCTGTTCGGGGTCGCGGATCATATCGCAAATAAAGCCTGCGATCCGATCCATTTCAGCCTCCTTCAAGCCGCGGGTGGTAACGGCGGGGGTACCCACACGCAGACCGCTGGTCACGAAGGGGCTTTGGGGATCGCCGGGAACGGTGTTTTTGTTGGCGGTGATATGAACTTCATCCAGTCGCTTTTCCAGTTCCTTTCCCGTGACGCCCTCATCCACTAGATTCAACAGCATCAGGTGGTTGTCCGTCCCGCCCGAAACCAGTCGAACACCGCGCTCCGTCAAGCCGTGCGCCAGAGCGGCGGCGTTTTTGACGATCTGCTCGCCGTAGGCTTTGAAGGCGGGCGTCATCGCTTCGCCAAGAGCCACGGCTTTCGCGGCGATGATATGCATCAAAGGACCGCCCTGCGTGCCCGGGAAGATGGCTTTATCAATGGCTTGCGCCAGCTCCTTCCGGCAGAGGATCATCCCTCCTCTGGGACCCCGCAGGGTCTTGTGGGTCGTAGTGGTCACCACGTCGGCAAAGGGAACGGGGGAAGGATGCACGCCCGCCGCCACAAGCCCGGCGATGTGCGCCATATCCACCATCAAATACGCCCCCACCTCATCGGCAATGGCGCGGAATTTTTCAAAATCGATCACGCGGGGATAGGCGCTGGCGCCCGCAACGATCAATCTGGGACGGCATTTTTTCGCGATGGCGCGTATTTCGTCGTAATCCATCCGCTCCGTTTCCCGGGAAACGCCGTAGGGGACGACGTTAAAATACTTCCCGGAAATGTTCACCGGCGAGCCGTGAGACAGGTGTCCGCCTTCGGACAGATTCATCCCCATTACCGTATCCCCCGGATTCAGCAAGGCAAAAAACACCGCCAGATTGGCGCTGGCGCCGCAGTGAGGCTGAACGTTGGCGTGTTCCGCCCCGAAAAGCGCCTTCGCGCGCTCCCGGGCGATCTCCTCCACCTCGTCGACGAATTGGCAGCCGCCGTAATAACGCTTGGCGGGATATCCCTCCGCGTATTTGTTGGTAAGGATCCCCCCCGCCGCAAGAAGCACGGCTTCGGAAACGATATTTTCGCTGGCGATCAGTTCCAGGTTGCCTCGCTGCCGGGAAAGCTCGCGGGCGCAGGACGCCGCCACGTCGGGATCAAATTGGCTGAGTTTTTCGATAGAATACATCTGTCCGCCTCCTGAATACATTACGAAACGGTTTCTTCGTTCCTTTATCCTATCAAAAACCGTGTGCTTTGTAAACAGACAAAAGGGAAAAAAAGACGGAAAATGTCAGCCCTTTTTCATCAAATTGACAAATCAGTGTTCCTTCCAGATCAAAGCGATCATGGGCGGCTCGCCCGTGCGGTTGACAAATTCGCTCAAAACGACGGTAAAGCGGTTCGGGTCAACGGTCTTCAAAAAAGCAAGCATCGCGTCTCTTTCCTCGTAGCCCGTTTCTTTCCCGTAATAGATGCACAGACTCATCACACCGCCGGGGCGGAGAAGAGAAAGCCCCTTTTCCACCGCTGCAAGGCTCGTCTCCTTATGGCTGAAAACGGTGTGATCCCCGCCGGGAAGCCAGCCGAAGTTGAACATGATCCCGTCCACGCTGTTTTCTTCGGCATACCGATCCATCCGGCTGTGGCTTTCCAGATGAACGGAAACGTTTGAAACAGAGTTTTCCGCCAAGAGAGCCCGGGTGCTTTCCACCGCTTCCTTTTGTATATCAAACGCAATGACGCGTCCGGTCTCGCCGACCAGCTTTGCCAGAAACAGAGTATCCCTGCCGCGCCCGGCAGTCCCGTCGATACAGAGATCGCCCCGGCGGATATGCTCCTCCATAAAGCGGTGGGAAAAGCCCAGCGCGTTCAGAGGCGTTTTTTCCATCCCGATCACCTCGTTTGTTCTTAATTTCAGTATGACAAATTATGAGAAAAAAGTCAAGGCTGACGTGCTTTTGTCTTGCAAACAAGTATGCTTTGTGGTACACTAATAAGAGATCAGTTTATAAGGAGAAGTGCGTATGTTCGATCGAATTGGGGAAACCTTTCACGGTTTTACCGTAAACAGGATCCGGGAAGAAAAAGAGCTGGGCGGCAGATTGGTGGAAATGACCTTTGACCGCACCGGCACGCAGCTTTGCTGGGTGGACAACGGTGAGACCAACAAGCTTTTCAGCATCACCTTCAAGACCGTGCCGGAAAACAGCACGGGCGTTTTCCATATCCTGGAACATTCCGTTTTGTGCGGGTCCGATCAATATCCCGTGCGGGAGCCTTTTGTGGAACTGTTGAAAAGCTCTATGAACACCTTCCTCAACGCCATGACCTTCCCGGATAAGACCATGTACCCTGTTTCCAGCCGGAACGACCGGGATTTTCTCAATCTCACCGGGGTCTATCTGGACGCGGTGTTCGCCCCTGCCATTCTCCGGGATCCCAATATCTTTTATCAGGAAGGGTGGCACATTGAGGAGAACGACGGTGTTCTGTCATATAAGGGCGTCGTGTTTAACGAGATGAAGGGCGCCATGAGCGGCGTGGATCGCATACTGGAAGAGGAAGTGATGGAACGGCTTTTCCCGGATACCTGCTACGGCTTCAATTCCGGCGGCGATCCCACCGTGATCCCGTCGTTGACCTATGAAGCGTTTTGCGATACCTACCGCCGCTTCTATCATCCCTCCAACGCCCGGATTTTTCTGGATGGGCAGATCCCCTGCGAAGAGACTTTCACCCTGCTGGAGTCGTATCTGCATGCGTATCAGCCCCTGACTGAGTTACCTGTGATCGAGGCGCAGAGGCCTGTTTCCGGCTTCTATACCTGCGACTATGAGCTTGCCAAAGAAGACGGGCTTTCCGATAAAGGGCATCTGGCTCTGGGGCGGCTTGTGGGCGATTGGCGGGAGCGGGAGAAGATCGTCGCCGCGCAGATATTGCTGGATGCGGTGGCGGGCTCCAATGAATCCCCCTTGAAGCGCCCCATCCTCGCTTCCGGCTTGGCGCAGGAGATGGAGGTCGTCGTGGAGGACGGCATCGCGCAGCCCTTCCTGAACGTGCATTTCAAAAATATCCGGGACGGCGGGGAAGCGGAACTTCTGAAGCTCCTGCGGGATACCGCCGCTTCGCTGGCGAAAAACGGGCTGGATCATGAAGCGCTCGCCGCTTCCGCCAACCGGCTGGAGTACCGTATGCGCGACCTGGAGGAGCCCGCCGGACTGGAGCGGTGCATCCTGGCGATGAACAGTTGGCTCTACGGCGGCGATCCCTTGCAGTATCTCACTACGGAAAGCCTGTTTGCCGCTCTGCGCCCCCGCCTTTCCGACGGATCGATGGAAAAGCTTCTTGCGGAGCTTATCTGCGGCGAGGAAGGGGTTGTGACCGTTTTGGCAAAGCCTTCCCATACCCGCGGGGAAGAGGCTCGGGCGGAAGAGGCGGAGCGCCTGCAAAAGATCGGCGCTTCCTGGACGGAAGCGGATCATGAGGAGAACAGAAAAAAGTGTGAAAAGCTGGTCGCCTGGCAGCAAACGCCGGACAGTGAAGAACAGCTTGCCACCATTCCCACGCTGCCCCTGGATCAGGTTTCCCCCGACCCGGTCGTTACGGAAACAGAATTTTCCAAGCTCGGGGATATCCCGGTGTTGTACCATCCGGTGAAGACGGGGGGGATCGTTCACTTCAACCTGTTCTTTTCTCTTGCCGACCGGAGTCTGGAGGAACTGAGCCTTATTTCCTACGCCGGGGACTTTCTCGGGGAGATCGCCACGGTGCGGCAGGATGCGCTTACGCTTCAAAAGGCGCTGAAAAATGCGACGGGCAATCTGGATTTCTCCCTGATCGTTACCGCCGAAAAGGGGCAGACCGAGACCTGCACCCCCTATTTTGTCGTACAGTGCAGCGCTCTGCGGGAGAAAACAGAGGAGGCGGCTTCTCTCATCCGCGAGATCCTTTTGGAAACGGATCTTTCTCAAAGGGATGAGATCCGCCGGATCCTGCAACAGGAGGATGAACGAAATAAGCAAAGCGGGATCCAGGCGGGTCACGCCCTCTGTGTGACCAGCGTTTTGAGCCATTATTCCGCCGCCGGCGCCGCCGGAGACGCGGTAAACGGATATTCCTCCATTCGCGCCATGCGCGGCTTGCCGGAGGATGAAGGGCGCTTCAACGCTTTTCTTGCTTTGATGAAAGACCTTCGGGAGAAGAACTTCGTGTCCTCCCGTATGACCGTCAGTGTGACAGCGGACGAACCGGTGGACGTTTCTCCGCTTGCGGCTCTGTTTCCCGTGGGGACGCCCGCGCCGAAGAGCGCGTCTTATGTCACGCCCCTGCCCAAACGGATGGGGTGCCGCATTCCCGCGCAGATCGGTTTTTCCGCGCAGGGCTGGCGCCTGTGTGAAAAGAATATTCCCTTCAACGGTGCCTTACGCGTCGCCGCCAACCTGACCTCCCTGAACTTGATGTGGGGCACGGTCCGCGTGCAGGGCGGCGCTTACGGGACGGGGCTGTCCATCCGCCGTTCCGGCTCAGTCACCACCTATTCCTACCGGGATCCCACCCCGGTGAAGTCCCTGGGCGTGAATAAACAGATCTCCGGCTTTATCCGTTCCTTCTGCGAAGGTACGGAGCCGCTGGACAAGTATATCATTTCCACCGTCGCCGGGACGGAGCCGCTGCGCTCTCCCGCAGCCTCCGGCTTTGCCGCCGATATGGATTATTTCAACGGCTGCACAAGAGAGGACGCCGCGCGGGATCGCGCCGAAATGCTCGCCGCCACCCGGGAAAAGCTTCTTGCCGATCTGGCTGTTTGGGATGATTTTTCATCAGACGGCGCCGTATGCGTCATCGGCTTTGAGGAAATGCTCGCGCAGGATCCCACTCTTACGATCCTGGAACTGTAAAAAACGATTTTGTTGAAAGGAGACGAAGCGCGTGGATCATTTTGAACTCGTCTCTCCCTATAAGCCCACCGGGGATCAGCCGAAGGCGATCCAAAGCATTGTGGACGGTTTTAACGCCGGGTTGAAGGATCAAGTGCTGCTGGGCGTGACCGGCTCCGGTAAGACCTTCACGATGGCAAACGTGATCGCCTCTCTCAACCGGCCCACGCTGGTGTTGGCGCACAACAAGACGCTGGCGGCTCAGCTTTGCTCGGAATTTCGGGAATTGTTTCCCCACAATGCCGTGGAATACTTCGTTTCCTATTACGACTATTATCAGCCGGAGGCGTATATTCCCGGCAAGGATATTTACATCGAGAAGGATTCCGCTATCAACGATGAGATCGACCGCCTGCGCCACAGTGCCACCTCCGCGCTGTTCGAGCGGCGGGACGTGATCATCGTGGCTTCCGTTTCCTGTATCTATACCCTGGGCGATCCCCGGGAGTATTCCACCATGACAGTGTCCCTGCGGCCGGGTATGCAGATGAACCGTGACGATCTGCTCCACCGGCTGGTGGAGATCCAGTACGAGCGGAACGATCTGAATTTCGTCCGGAATAAATTCCGCGTGCGGGGAGACGTGGTGGACATTTTTCCCTCCGGCTTCGGCGAGACCGCCGTTCGGGTGGAATTTTTCGGGGATGAGATCGACCGCATCACGGAATTTCACGTGGTCACCGGGAAAACAGTCTCCGAGCTGAATCACATGATCATCTATCCCGCCTCCCACTACGCCACCGGCTTGGAAAAGCGAGAAAAGGCGGTACGGGAGATCCTGGCGGAAATGGAAGAGAGGGTGAAGTTCTTTGAAGGGCAGGGCAGACTTTTGGAAGCCCAACGCCTGCGGGATCGCGTGAACTACGATATGGAAATGGTGCGGGAGATTGGGTACTGCAGCGGCATCGAAAACTATTCCCGCGTGTTTGCCGGAAACCCGCCGGGCAGTACGCCGTACACCCTTCTGGATTATTTCCCCAAGGACTTTATCCTGATGGTGGATGAATCCCACGTGACCATTCCCCAGGTGCGCGCCATGAGCGCCGGGGATCGCGCCCGGAAGAAAAACCTGGTGGAATACGGCTTCCGTCTTCCCAGCGCCTATGATAACCGCCCCCTGCGATTTGAGGAATTTGAAAGCAAGATCGGACAGACCCTTTTCGTGTCCGCGACCCCGGCTGAATTTGAGTTGGAGCGCGCGGAAAAGGTGACGGAGCAGCTCATTCGCCCCACCGGGCTTCTGGATCCTGTCTGTGAGGTGCGGAAGACCGAAGGACAGATCGACGACCTCATCGGGGAGATCAACGCCCGGGTCGCCAAAAAGGAGCGGACGCTGGTGGTCACCCTCACCAAGAAAATGGCGGAGGATCTGACCGAGTATCTGGAGGGCAAGGGCATCCGGGTGCGGTATATGCACCACAACGTGGAGACGATGGAGCGGGTGGAGCTGCTCAAAGCCCTCCGCATGGGGGAATTTGACGTTTTGGTGGGCATCAACCTGCTCCGGGAAGGACTGGATCTGCCGGAGGTGTCCCTGATCGCCATTCTGGACGCGGACAAAGAAGGCTTTCTCCGCAGTGAAAGAAGTCTGATCCAGATCTTCGGCAGAGCCGCGCGCCACGTGGAGGGCAAAGTCATCCTTTATGCGGACAGTGTAACGGATTCCATGGCGGGTGCTATGAACGAGACCGCACGCCGCCGCAAGCTCCAGGACGCCTACAACCGGGAACACGGCATCACCCCCAAGGGCATCGTCAAGAAGGTGCAAACCTTGCCCGAGGTGACGAAAAAGGCCGCGGACAGCGGCAGATCCAAAAAGAAAAAAGGCAAGCTCTCTCCCGGCGAAAAAGCCCGCCTGATCGAGAATCTTCGCTTTGAAATGCTTTCCGCGTCCAAGCGGCTTGACTTTGAGACGGCGGCGGTGCTGCGGGATCGCATTCGGGAGCTGGAATCGGAAAAATAAGAGAACAGAACGGAAAAGACTATGGCAAGTGATAAACTGATCATCAAGGGCGCCCGCGCCCACAATTTGAAAAACGTGGATCTGACCATCCCCCGGGATAAGCTGGTGGTGTTCACCGGGCTTTCCGGCAGCGGAAAATCCTCCCTGGCGTTCGATACCATCTTTGCCGAGGGGAACCGCCGCTTCGTGGAGTCCCTGTCTTCCTACGCCCGCATGTTCTTAGGGCAGGTGGACAAGCCGGACGTGGACAGCATCGACGGGCTTTCTCCCTCCATCTCCATCGATCAGAAGACTACGTCCAAAAACCCCCGTTCCACCGTGGGCACCGTAACGGAGATCTACGATTATCTTCGTTTGCTCTACGCCCGGATCGGCGTTCCCCATTGCCCCGTGTGCGGCAAGGAGATCCGCGCTCAGTCGGTGGATCAGATCGTGGATCAGATCATGCTCTTACCGGAGGGGACCCGCTTCCAGATGCTCGCCCCCGTGGTGCGGGGGAAGAAGGGCAGGCACGAAAAGGTGCTGGAAAAAGCCCGGGAGGACGGGTTTGTCCGCGCCAAGGTGGACGGGGTGATCTGCGACCTGGCGGAGCCTCCGGAGCTGGAAAAAAATAAAAAGCACGAGATCGAGATCGTGGTGGATCGTCTGGTCATGCGGGCGGATCTCACCGATCGGGTCAGCGGCTCCCTGGAAACGGCTCTGAAGCTCTCCGGCGGCGTCGTGGTGGATCTGGTGGATAAGAAGGACGGGGATCCGGATAAGATCCGCTATTATTCCACGTCCTTTGCTTGCGAGGAACACAATTTCAGCATCGGCGAGCTGGCGCCCCGGATGTTTTCCTTCAACAATCCCTACGGCGCCTGCCCCCATTGCGACGGTTTGGGCGTGAAGCAGACCATTTCGCCTCAGCGGGTCATCCCGGATCTGTCCCTGTCTCTGGCGGACGGCGGGATCCAGTGCAACGGGTTCAAGACCATGAAGGCAAACAACTGGTCGGGCATTCTGTATCAGCAGGTCATCGCCCCGTTCGGTTATGATCTGCACACGCCCTTCTCACAGTATTCCGAAGAAGCCATGCAGACGCTTCTTTACGGCACCGGGGATAAACGCTATCCCATCCCCTTCAAGGAAGGGGGCGTTCTGCAGCAGTATATGGCGCGTTTTCCCGGGGTCATTCCGAAGATCGAGGAGCGGTACAATACCTTTCACGATGCTTACTACGAGCAGTTTTTTGAGGACGTGACCTGCTCCGTATGTAAGGGAAAACGGCTGAAGCCCGAGATCCTTGCCGTCACTGTGGGCGGGATCAACATCGCCGCCTTCTGCGATCTGTCCGTCACCAAGGAGATCGAATTCCTGGAAAATTTGGATCTGACGGAGCGGGAGCGCTTTATCGCCAAGGAGATCCTCAAGGAGATCCGCTCCCGTCTGGAATTCCTCCGCAGCGTGGGATTGGGGTACCTCACCCTGTCCCGGAAGGCAGGAACTCTTTCCGGCGGTGAAAGCCAGCGGATCCGGCTTGCCACGCAGATCGGATCTTCGCTTATGGGCGTTCTGTATATCCTGGACGAGCCCAGCATCGGTCTGCATCAGCGGGACAACGCCAAGCTCATCCGCACCTTGATGAAGCTGCGGGATACCGGCAATACCGTCATCGTGGTGGAGCACGACACCGAAACCATTGAAAGCGCTGATTTCATCGTGGATATCGGTCCCGGCGCGGGCGTTGCCGGCGGGGAAGTGGTGGTCAGCGGATCCCTGGAGGACGTCAAGGCGTGCGCGCGTTCCATCACCGGGCAGTATCTTTCCGGCAAAAAAGCCATCCTCGTGCCGGAGGAGCGCCGTCCCGGAAACGGGAAAGAGTTGATCATCCGCGGCGCCGCCCAGAACAATTTGAAAAACGTAAACGTCACCATTCCCCTGGGAAAACTGGTGTGCATTACCGGCGTTTCCGGCAGCGGCAAGTCCAGCTTGATCAACGGCATCCTCTATCCCGTCCTGGCAAAGCGGCTCAACCGCGCCAATACGATCCCCGGAAAGTTCTCGTCCATCGAAGGCACGGAAGCGCTGGACAAGGTCATCGCCATCGATCAGTCGCCCATCGGGCGTTCTCCCCGCTCCAATCCCGCTACTTATATCGGCTTGTTCACCGAGATCCGTCAGCTCTTCGCCAAAACGAGGGACGCCAAGGTGCGCGCCTTCGGACAGGATCGCTTTTCCTTTAATCTGAAAGGCGGGCGCTGCGAGGCGTGTCAAGGCGACGGCACCGTTAAGATCGAAATGCACTTTCTGCCGGACGTGTACGTGAAGTGCGACGTATGCCGCGGCAAGCGATATAACCGGGAGACCCTGGAAGTGAAGTACAAGGGAAAGAATATCGCGGACGTTTTGGACATGACCGTCACGGAAGCCCTCTCTTTCTTTGAAAACCATCCCTCCATCGCCCGGAAACTCCAGACCCTGCAGGACGTGGGGCTGGGCTATATCAAGCTCGGTCAGTCCTCCACCACCCTTTCCGGCGGCGAAGCACAGCGGGTCAAGCTCTCCTGCGAATTGTCCCGCCGCGCCACCGGCTCTACCATTTATATCCTGGACGAGCCCACCACCGGCCTGCACACCGACGACGTAAACCGGCTTTGCCGGATCCTGGATCGACTGGTGGACGCCGGAAACACCGTGCTTGTCATTGAACACAATCTGGACGTTATCAAACGGGCGGATCACATCATCGATCTGGGACCCGAGGGAGGCGACGGCGGCGGCACCATCGTGGCGCAGGGCACACCCGAAGAGGTCGCCCGGGTGAAGAGATCCTTTACCGGACAGTACCTCCTGCCCATTTTGAAGGAAAAGAAAACGGCGGGCGCCAAAGAGCGCCGCGGAAAGGGAAAAGACGCATGATCCCCGAAAAACTCAATCCCTATCTGGAGGAAGTTCAGAAGCCCGGTCGGTACATCGGCGGGGAAGTGAACGAGGTCATCAAGGACAAGGCGGGCAAGATCCGCTACGCCTTTTGTTTCCCGGACGTGTACGAGATCGGTATGTCCAATCTGGGTATGAAGATCCTGTGCGGCGTTTTGAACCAAATGGAAAACGTCTGGTGCGAGCGGGTTTTTGCGCCCTGGCCGGATATGGGGGAAGTCCTCAAGCGGGAAAAGGTACCGCTGTACGCGCTGGAAAGCGGCGATCCCATCCGGGATTTCGATATTTGTTCCTTTACCCTGCAGTACGAGCTTTGCTATACCAATATCCTCTATATGCTGGATCTGGCGGGCATTCCCTTTTACGCCGCCGATCGTGACGATTCCTATCCCATCTTGCTCTGCGGCGGACCCTGCACCTATAACCCGGAGCCTTTCGCCCCCTTTTTCGACGTGATGAGCATCGGAGAGGGGGAAGAAGCCCTGCCGGAGCTTGTGAATTTGTACGAAGCGTGCAAAAAAGCGGGGAAGAGCAAAGCGGAGTTTCTGCGGGAGGCGTCCCATCTGGAAGGCTTCTACGTGCCGTCTCTCTACGATGTGACCTACAAGGAAAACGGGGAGATCGCCTCCTTTGAGCCGAAATATCCCGACGTGCCCCGTGTGATCAAAAAGCGCATCATCAAGGATTTTGAGCATGCGTATTATCCCACCGATCCCCCTGTCCCCCACGTGGAGGCGGTGCACGACCGGATCGTTCTGGAGGTGTTTCGCGGCTGCATCCGCGGATGCCGCTTCTGTCAGGCGGGTATGACCAACCGCCCCATCCGGGAGAGAAGCCCCGAACGGCTCAATCAAATGGCGCACGACGCCGTAAGAGGAACGGGCTACGGGGAGATCAGTATGTGCGCCCTGTCCATTTCCGATTATTCCGGGCTTTCCGAAATGTGCGAAAAATTGTTGCAGTGGTGCCCGGAAGAGAAGATCCGTCTGTCCCTGCCCTCCATGCGGGTGGACAGTTTTTCTCAAAAGATCATGGATGAAGTGCCCGGCTTGAAGAAAGGCTCCTTCACCTTCGCCCCGGAAGCGGGCACCCAGCGCCTGCGGGACGTGATCCACAAGGGCGTGACGGAGGAAGACATTACCCGCTCCATGAACTACATCTTTTCCGCGGGAATGACGTCCGTAAAGCTCTATTTCATCGACGGACTGCCCAACGAAAAGGATGAAGACGTCATCGGCATTCCGGAACTAGCAGGGCGCATCGTCAATTTGTTCTATGCCAACCCCGACCGTCCCAAAGGCAAGGGCGTCAGTGTGAACATCAGCGTTTCCTGCTTCATTCCCAAGCCTCTCACCCCCTTCCAGTGGGCGGGGCAGAATACTCTGGCGGAAGTGGAGCGGAAGCAGAAGCTGGTGCGGGAACATATCTTTTCCAAAAAGATCAGCTACGCTTATCACGACGCCAGCGCCAGCCGGGTGGAAGCCATTCTCGCCCGGGGGGACAGACGGGTGGCAAAAGCCATCGTGCGCGCCTTTGAAAAAGGGCAGATCTTCGACGCCTGGGATGAATTCTTCTCCCTGGACAGGTGGGAGGAAGCCATGAAAGAAGCGGGGCTCGATTCGTCCTTCTACGCCAACCGGGAGATCGGCAGGGATGAGATCCTGCCCTGGGATCATATCTCCGCTCTGGTTTCCAAAGCCTATCTGCGGAAAGAATATGAAAAGGCGCTGAGCATTGAATAAAACGCCGTTTTGAAGAAAATGCGAAAAAACTCTTGCATTTTCTCTTGCGCTATGCTAAAATACTGCGAATAAAAATTCACACACGTTCCCATATTCGGCAAAGCGGGTCGGCGAAAGCCGTGCTTTTGTCGGGGCGTGGCGGGTAAAACCCGGAAAGGAAAAAGCAATGAGCAACATCATCACCATGAAGCAGCTCCTGGAAGCAGGCGTGCACTTCGGCCACCAGACCAGACGGTGGAACCCCAAAATGGCGGAGTACATCTTCACCCAGAGAAACGGTATCCATATCGTTGACCTGCAGAAGACCGTCAAGAAGATCGAGGAGGCTTACGCGTTCGTGAGGGATCTTGCCAGCGAAGGCGGCACCATTCTCTTCGTCGGTACCAAGAAGCAGGCGCAGGACGCCATTAAGGAAGAGGCGCAGCGCTGCGGCATGTACTACGTGAACGTCCGTTGGCCCGGCGGTATGCTGACCAACTACAAGACCATCAAAAAGAGCATCGCCCGTCTCAACAAACTGAAGAAGTTTGAGGAAGACGGTACCTTCGACCTCCTGCCCAAGAAGGAAGTCCTCGAGCATAAGAAGGACATCGCCGATCTGGAAAAGAACTACGGCGGCATCAAGGATATGGAGCGTCTTCCCGGCGCCATCTTCGTGGTTGACCCCAAGAAGGAGCGCAACGCCGTTCTGGAAGCCAAGAAGCTGGGCATCCCCATGATCGCCATCGTGGATACCAACTGCGATCCCGACGAAGCCGAATACGTCATTCCCGGTAATGACGACGCTATCCGCGCCATCCGGCTGATCTCCTCCGTCATCGCCAACGCCGTGATCGAAGGACATCAGGGCAATGACGCTTTTACCGCTGAAGAGACTGCCGAAGAGACCGCGCCCGCCGAGGCTCCCGCTGAGGAAGCCGCCGAAGCGCAGGGCTGAGAAACAGGAGGAAAAGAATATGCAGATCACTGCGAAAGCCGTTGCGGAACTTCGCGCGAAGACCGGCATCGGCATGATGGATTGCAAGAAAGCGCTTGTGGAAGCCAACGGCAACGAAGAAGAAGCCATTAAGCTCCTTCGGGAAAGAGGACTTGCCGTCGCCGCGAAGAAGTCCAGCCGCATCGCCGCGGAGGGTCTGGTCTCCATCCTGGTGGACGCCGACACCCATACCGCCGCTATGATCGAGGTCAATATCGAAACGGACTTCGCCGCAAAGAACGCCGTGTTCGGCGAATTTGTCAACGACCTGTTGAAGATCATCCTCAAGACCAAGCCCGCCACCGTGGAAGAGCTTTTGAAGAAGGAGTTCAAGGACGGTCTGGACGTGGAAGCGGAGCTTAAGAATAAGATCTTCACCATCGGTGAAAACATCAGCATCCGCCGTTTCGTCATCATGGACGACGTGGCCTCCTCCTACGTGCACGGCAAGGGCGCCAAGGGCGTTATCGTGAAGATGACCAAGTTCCTGGATGATCCCCGCTTTGCGGAATGCGCCAAGAACGTGTGTCTCCAGATCGCCGCTATGACCCCCGCTTATCTGGATCCCGCTTCCGTTCCCGCTTCCGTCATCGACAGCGAGAAGGAAGTCATCGCCACCACCATCAAGAACGATCCCGCCAACGCCAAGAAGCCGGAGCAGATCATTGAAAAGATGGTGCAGGGCAAGCTGAAGAAGTTCTATTCCACCAACTGCCTCACCGAGCAGGAGTACGTGAAGGACGGCTCCCTCACCGTTGGCAAGTACGTCGCTTCCGTCGCCAAGGAAATGGGCGAGGATTTCTCCCTTGCCGCGTTCGTCCTCTATGAAAAGGGCGAAGGTCTGGAAAAGAAGGAAGACGATTTCGCCGACGAAGTCGCCCGCCTCACCCAGAAATAA
>CAMPCJ010000033.1 GCA_946645685.1 uncultured Clostridia bacterium
TCCACCCGCGCCTGCGGATGGGGCTACGGCACGCAATGCGCCGGCTTTGCGGGGATGCTCAGCGACCGGGTCTTCGGCGCAGAGGCGCCGGTCAAGATCTTTTACGAATACGACGCCATCCGACCCGGGGATCAGGCGCGGATCAACGGCGACATCCATTCGGTCTTCATTCTGGAAAAGACGGACGATCACGTGGTGGTGGCGGAATGCAACGCCGGCGGTATGAACAACTGTCTCATCAGCTGGGGCAGGGTCATTCCCCGGGTGCAAATGGACGGCTTTTACCTCACCCGGGGCGAATAACGGGCGTAAAAAAAACGGAGGATCAAAAGATCCTCCGTTTTTTTACGCCCTCAGGAAAGCTCAAAGGCGCCGGTGTAAAGCTGATAATACTTGCCCTTCTGCGCGATCAGCTGATCGTGATCGCCCCGTTCGATGATCTCCCCGTTTTCCAGCACCATAATGGCGTTGGAACGGCGCACGGTGGAAAGCCGGTGCGCGATGACGAACACGGTGCGCCCCGCCATCAGAGAATCCATTCCCTTTTCGATGTGGGCTTCCGTGCGGGTGTCCACGGAGCTGGTCGCCTCGTCCAGAATGAGGACGGGGGGATCCGCCACCGCCGCCCGGGCAATGGTGAGCAGCTGCACCTGCCCCTGAGACAGATTGGAGCCGTCCCCGGCAAGCTGCGTATGATACCCGTCCGGCAGATGACGGATGAAGAAATCGGCGTTGGCGAGCTTCGCGGCGGCGATGCACTCCTCATCCGTGGCGTCCAGCCGCCCGTAGCGAATGTTGTCAAGCACCGTCCCGGAGAAGAGATGACTGTCCTGCAAAACCATCGCCATAGACCGGCGCAGATCCGCCTTTTTGATCTTGTTGATGTTGATCCCGTCGTAGCGGATCTTTCCGTCCGGCACGTCATAAAAGCGGTTGATCAGGTTGGTGATGGTCGTCTTCCCCGCCCCGGTAGAGCCGACGAAGGCGATCTTCTGCCCGGGCTTGGCATACAGGGTGATGTGATGCAAAACGGTCTTCTCCGGCACGTATCCGAAGGTGACGTCCTCCATTTCCACCTTTCCTTTCACCCAGGTAAGGGTGGTGGTGCCATCATGGTGCGGATGCTTCCACGCCCATTTCCCGGTGCGCTCGTCCGTCTCCACGGGCTCGCCCGCCTCATTTTCTTTGGCGCAGACCAGCGTGACGTACCCGTTATCCTCCTCCGGCTTTTCATCGATCACGGCGAAGATGCGCTCCGCGCCGGCAAGGGCGGTGAGGATGGAGTTGAACTGCTGGCTCATCATACCGAAGGGACGGGTAAACTGGCGGGTGTAGGTCAAAAACGCCACCAGAGCGCCCACGGACAGAGCAGCGGGATCATGCAGCGCGATGGCGGCTCCCGCAATGGCGACCACGGCGTAGGCAATGTGTGAAATATTGTTCATGACGGGCATCAGAATGTTGCCGAAGGTGTTTGCCAGGGTCGCGGCGCGGCAAAGCTCCTCCGTCTTCTCCTCAAAGCCTTCCTGCGCCTTGTCTTCCCGGCAGAATACCTTGACCACCTTCTGCCCTTCGATGAACTCCTCCACGTAGCCGTTCACCTTACCCAGGGTGGCTTGCTGCCGCACGAAGAACTTGCCGCTCTTACCGCCGATGGTCTTCACGGTGAAGGTGATGACCACCAGCATCGCCAAAACCACCAGCGTCAGGCGCCAGTTGGTGACCACCATCACCACAAAATACCCGATGACGGTGACCAGGGAGGACAACAGATTGGCAACGGAGTTGGAGATCATTTCCCGCAGGGCGTCCACGTCGTTGGTGTAAAGGCTCATCAATTCCCCGTGGGTGTGTTTGTCAAAAAAGGGAATGGGAAGCTTCTCCATTTTAGAAAAGAGGTCGGCACGGATGCGGAACAGCGTATCCGTGGAAACGTACACCATGATCCGGGCGTAGGCGTAGCTGAGCAGCACGGTGGTGCCGTAAGCGATCGCCATCGTCCCCAAAACGAAGAGCAGGTCGCCCCAGCCCACGCCCTCCGTTTGCTTGCTCAGCGCCGTAATGGTGTCGATGGCGGGCTTGAGCCGGGAGGAAGCGAAGACTTGAAGCGCGGAAGAAAGCAAAATGGAGACCAAAACCAGGACGAACAGCCACAAATGCTTGGAGAGATACGAAAAGATCCGGACAATGGTCTTCCCCGCGTTCTTGGGTTTGGCGGGGGCGCGTCTGACAGGCGGCATCTTATTCCTCTCCTTTCTGCTGGGATGTGTATACTTCCCGATAGATCTCGTTGTTTTCGAGAAGCTGTGCGTGGGTGCCGATCCCGCAGATCTCGCCGTCGTTCATCACGACGATGCGGTCGGCGTCCATCACGGAGGTGATACGCTGAGCGATAATGATGGTGGTGGTGTCCCGGAGTTTTTCCCGGAACGCGGCGCGGATACGGGCGTCGGTAGCGGTATCCACCGCGGAGGTGGAGTCGTCCAGGATGATGATCTTAGGCTTTTTCAAAAGCGCGCGGGCGATGCAAAGCCGCTGTTTCTGTCCGCCGGAAAGGTTCACGCCGCCTTGCCCCAGCTCCGTTTCATATCCGTCGGGGAAGGAAGTGATAAAGCCGTGGGCGTCGGCGCATCGCGCCGCCTCCTCGATCTCCTCTTCCGTGGCGTCCTCCTTGCCCCAGGTCAGATTTTCCCGGATGGTGCCGGAGAACAAAACGTTTTTCTGCAGGACCATGGCGACGCTGTTCCGCAGATTGGAAAGTGTGTAGTCCTTCACGTTCCTGCCGCCCACCAGCACCTCCCCCTCCAGGGGATCGTACAGGCGGGGGATCAGCTGTACCAGCGAGGTTTTGGAGCTTCCGGTACCGCCGATGATGCCGATGGTCTCACCGCTGCGGATGGAAAGATCGATGTCCTTCAAGTTCAGCTTTTCCCGATCCTTCAGGTAAGAAAAGTCGACGCCTTTGAACACAATGGAGCCGTCCGCGGGGATGAGGGCGGGGTCAGCTTTGTCGTCGGCAATGTCCGGCTCTTCATCCAGCACCTCGCAGATCCTGCGGGCGGACGCCATGGAAATGATCATCATAATGAAGAGCATGGAAAGCATCATCAGGCTCATGAGGATCTGGGTGATGTAGGTGATAAAGGCGGAAAGATTGCCCACGTCAAAGGAGCCGCCGATGACCATCCGCCCGCCGAACCAGAGGATCGCCAGAGTGGTCAGATACATCGTCAGCTGCATGATGGGGCCGTTCCACACCACGATGCGCTCCGCCCGCACCTGCGCCCGGCGCACGTCGTCGGCGCTCGCCTCGAACTTTTCGATCTCTCTTTTCTCCCGTACGAACGCCTTGACCACCCGGATGCCCACCAGGTTTTCCTGGACGGAGGCGTTCAGAGCGTCGTACTTTTTCAGCATCTTCTCAAAAAGAGGGTGTGCTTTGGTCATAATGAGCGCCGCCGCCCCCGCCAGCACGGGAATGGAGATCAGAAAGATCACCGACAAACGGGCGTTGGTCGTCAGCGCCATCGCCAGCGCCCCCACCAGCATAAAGGGACTGCGGATGGCGGAGCGGATGAGCATCATATAGGCGTTCTGCACGTTGTTCACGTCGGTGGTAAGCCTTGTCACCAGGGACGCGGTGGAAAACTTGTCCACGTTGGAGAAAGAAAACGCCTGCACCTTTTTGAACAGCCTGTTTCGCAGGTTTTTGGAAAAGCCCACGGCGCCCTTGGCGGCAAAGCTGCCCGCCAGCGCCCCGCACAAAAGGGAAAAAAGCGCCATGACGACCATGAGAAGTCCCCACTTCACCACGCTGCCCACCGGCTCACCCTGCTCCACGCCGTTGACGATCCTCGCCATGACCAGCGGGATCAGGATCTCCATCAGCACCTCGCCGATCATGGTCAGCGGCGTGAGGATCGCGTATTTTTTATAGCTTCCAAGGCTTTGCGCCAGCTTCCGTATCATGCCTTGTCTCCTTCCATGGATCTGAGTTTTTCGACCATCCTTTCCGTCAGTTCGGCAAGGATCTTTTTTTCTTCGGGGGTATAGATCCCCGCCAGTTCCTCTTCCAGACCGTCCATATACGCCCGCAGCTCCCGGTCCAGCTCCCTGCCTTTGGCGGTCACGCAGATGCGCTTTTTCCGGGCGTCGCCGCAAACGCTCTCCCGACGGACGATCCCTTCCTTCTCCATACTCTGCAAAATGGAGGTGACGCTGGATCTGCGGACGCCCAAAAGCCCCTCCAGATCCCGCTGCAGCACCCCGTCTTCACAGTGTACCAGATAGCCCAGGACCCGCAGGCGGCTGAAGGTAATGCCCTTCTCTTCCAGATTGAGATCCCCCAGGCGCTTGAGCTTGTGCCCGATCTCCCGGAAGCGCCGGATCAAACGGAATTCCCCCTCCGGGGGCGAACAGGCGTTTTTCATCTTGCCCTCCTAAAATGTTAGAGTTCTAACAAACACAGCTATTATAATCCCTCTCCCCTTGCTTGTCAAGAGGGAGAGGGATCTTGGAACTTATTGCGGCTCTACGCCGTAAAGCATGGTATAAAGCTTGATGAAGCTCTGCTTTTTGTTTTTGAACAGCACCACGCTTCTCACGCCCGCGTCCAGCTCCACGTTGCCGCCGTACCAGTCGTCCCGCTCCGGTACGGACGACTTATTCAGGGTATAGCCCAGATACGTGGGCGCCGCCGCCAGAAGGTCGTGCCGCTCACCCTGCTCGATGTTGGTGGTGATCAGGGGCAGAACGGTGGTCAAAAGGGTGTTCAGCTGGACCGGGTTCAGCCTCCTCGCCTTCTGCATGATCAGGTCGATGACCTTGCGCTGGCGCTCCATGCGCCCGAAGTCGCTGTCGGTATACCGGTTGCGGCAGAACGCCAGAGTCTGGTATCCGTTGAGATGGTAGGTGCCGGCGACCTCCTTCAGATTATCCGTCCCTTTGGCGCGCTTATACAGATCGTTGATCTCCAACAGGTAGAAATTCATATAGTGGATCTCGCTGGCGGTCATTTCCACGTCCAGTCCGCCCACGGCGTTCACCACGTCCACAAAGCTGAAGAAATTGATCCTTGCCCAGCGGTGGATATCGATATTGAAATTCTCCTTCAGCGTCTTCAGCAAAAGCTCCGGTCTGCCCATGGCGTGGGCGGCGTTCAGTTTCTGATAGCCCTTTCCCGGCACCTTCACCACCAGATCCCTTTCAATGGAAACCAGGTTGATGGACTTGGTGCTTTTGTTGATGCTGAGGATCATCATGGTATCGGACAGTCCCGCTTCATTCTCTTTGGCACGGGCGTCAATGCCGATGAGCAGGATGTTCATCACGGTGTCTGTGTCCGTGATGAGAGGAAGTCCCTCCGCGTTGAATTGCGCGTCGGGAACGGAGGGCTTGTCACCGGTTTGCGTTCCGGACAGCGCGTAGTGCGTCAGGGATTCGTTCACCGTTTCCGACGGAAGCTGGGATGCGTCCGTGACCACCTTGGTGTCATTGCGATTCGTGTTGAACTTCCCGTTATAAAACTCAATGATCAGGTGATACCCGCCCCACAAAAGCAGCGCCACGCCCGCGATGATCGCCAGCGCGACCAGAAATTTCCCCGAGGGGCTGAGTTTTTTCTTCGGATTTTTAGGGTCCGGGCGATGCCCGGAAGCGTCCTTTTTCGCGGGTCCGTTGTTCTTCCCGCTTGGACTTGCGTGATAGATCTCTGCCATGGCAACTTCCTCTTTTTTGTTTTTCCGAAGCGATTATACGCTCTTCTTTCGGTAAATGCAAGGAACGGCGGCAAAAAAGCGCCGTCATTTGATGTGATTGCGGTACACCTTCCAGACCGCGGCGAATACGGGAAAGCCCGCCGCCAGGGAAAGAATGGCGGCTTTGTCCCGCTTGGGCGCCTTTTTGTCGAAGAAAACGCCGCGGCGCAGCTTCTTGACGCGCCCGATCAGGTCTTTCTCCACCGCCTTGTCCCGCACGCCGGAATTCACCAGCTGCATCAGGGTGGAAAAAGCGGCGTGAAGGCGCTTGCGGTCACAGGCGGGCTTTAAGTCTGGATACTTCTCTTCAATGTAGGACGCCATCTTTTCCGCGGCGCCGATGTAATCCAGCTTGCCCGGATTCCACTTGCCGTTGGTGATGGATTCCGGATTGACCACGTAATGGTAGCCGAGCCCGGTAGCCAAAACGATCTTTTCCGCCTTGTCCGTCAGGTAAAAGGTGGTGGCGGTGTCCTCGAACAGCTTCCCTTCCGGATACCGCACCCCGTCGAACAACTCTCTCTTATACAGTTTGTCCCAAGCGGTGACGTAATACCCGTCGTTGTAGCACATCCGCTCCAGTCCTTCCTTCGACCCGAAGGTCACGCGGCGATCGACGGTATAGACCCGGTGCTTTTCCCCTTCGTCGTTGACGTAGCCGCAGGCGGCGATGTCCGCCCCCTCCTCCGTCAGGGCTTCGAACATGGCGGAAAGAAACGTCGGCTCCACCCAGTCGTCGGAATCCACAAAGGCAAGATAGGCGCCCCGGGCGGCTTCGATCCCGGAGTTGCGGGCGGCGGACAAGCCGCCGTTTTCCCGGTGGATCACCCGCACCCGCCCGTCCCGGGCGGCGTATTCATCCAGAAGCGCGCCGCTGTTGTCCGGGGATCCGTCGTCCACGGCGATCAATTCAAAGTCGGTAAAGTCCTGCCCCAAAAGCGCGTCCATACACCGGGGCAAAAGCGCTTCGGTGCGGTACACGGGCATGATCACCGAAATGACAGGTTCCTTCATATCAAAAACTCTTTCCGTATTTTTGTCCGCCGAATTTTGCTTTCAGAAAAGCCACGCCCTTCTTCCACACGCCCTCTCCCTCGGGATACAAAAGAGGCGCTTCCTCAAAGGGCAGCTTCTCCGTGCGGAAAAACACGTCCAGAAGCAGCTCGCTCACCCTGCCCGGGAAGCGGGCGTGGAAGGGATCTTCAAACTCCTTCGGATCCACCCGTCCCTCCAGCTCGAAGAGGACGGGAAACAGGAAACTGCAATACCGGTCCAGAACGTCCCTGGGCAGGATCATCATATTGAACATATGGGCGCTGCGGCGGCGCTTCAGTGCCTCAAACTCCGGCACGTAAGAGGGCGCCTTTTCTTTCAGGATCTCCCCGCACGCGTCCAGCGGCGCCGGGTGAAGCGTATGGCAGTAGTGATCGTAGAGCGTCGAGATCACGTAGTTGCGCTTTTTCGGCAGGATAGAGACGCCCCGGGAAAGGATCGCCTGTGCTTCCCGCTCCGTCAGAACGCGGCTCAGCGGCTCCTTCCCCTTGCCCTTGCCCCGGAAGTGGCGGCGGTAATGGGCGAGTCCGATATAGTCGTCGTCCAGGTTTTTCCACGCCCAGTACAGACCGGTCAATTCCGAAAACCGGCTGTTCTTTTCCGAGATGTTGTCCCCGTCGTCGTCCCGCTGAAAGCCGATGGATTCCTTCCCCGCGGCGCCCACCTGCAAAGGCAGATACATCGGATCCGCGGGCATGGGGTACGGCTTGTGCGCGGCAATGATGACCTTTACGCTCATAAGACCTCCCGCGCCAGATCCATGGCGCGCCGGACGACCTTGTCCATATCGTAATACTTGTATTCCGCCAGACGTCCCCCGAACAGGACCCCGCTCTCCGCCGCCAGCGCCTTGTACTTTTCGTACAGCGCCGCGTTTGCGTCGTCATTCACGGGGTAATAGGGCTCGTCGCCCTTTTTCCAGGTAGCGGAGTATTCCCGGCTGATGATGGTCTTTTCAGACTTGGTAAACTCAAAATGCTTGTGCTCGATGATCCGGGTGTAGGGAACGGCGGCTTCCGTGAAATTCATCACCGCCACGCCCTGATAGTTTTCCATATCCAGCACTTCCGTTTCAAAACGCACGGAGCGGTAAGTCAAAGCGCCGTAGCGGTAATCGAAAAACTCGTCGATGCAGCCGGTATAGACCACCTTGCCCGCAAGGGCGGAAAGCGCTTCCCTGTCCTTGAGGAAGTCCACCCCCAAACGGACTTCACTGCCTGCCAGCAGTTTTTCCACCAGCGGGGTATAGCCCCCCTCCGGAATGCCCTGATGCGGGTCGTTGAAGTAGTTGTTGTCAAAGGTGAAGCGCACGGGCAGGCGGCGGATGATAAAGGCGGGCAGCTCCCTGCAGGGGCGCCCCCACTGCTTCTGCGTGTAGCCCTCCACCAGAGCCTCGTACATTTCCCTGCCCACCAGCTTGACGGCTTGTTCCTCCAGGTTCTTCGGCTCGACAACACCGCTTTCCGCCTGTTCCCGGGCAAGTCTCTCCTGCGCCTGAGCGGGGGTGGTGACGCCCCAAAGCTGATAGAAGGTATTCATATTGAAGGGCAGGTTATACAGCTTGCCCTTGTAATTGGCGACCGGGGAATTGACGTAGTGGTTGAAGTGGGCAAATCGATTGAGAAACGCCCACACCTCCTCGTCGGACGTGTGCAGGATATGGGCACCGTAGCGATGAACCCGGATGCCCTCTTCCTCGTAGGTATACGCGTTTCCGGCAATATGGTCCCGCCGGTCGATCACCAGACACTTTTTTCCGGCGTCGGTAGCGAGGCGGGCGAACACGGCGCCGAAAAGCCCGGCGCCCACAATGAGAAAATCATACTTTGGTTCGGTCATGGGTAAGATCCCTCCGTCATAGCGGGAAACGGAAAAGAGTTCTGTTTCCTCTTTTATCAGTGTACCACATATAGAGGGATTATTCAAGAGAATCGGGATATTTTGTGCCTTTTGAGCAAAATCGGATCAAAAAACACCCCGTCAAAAGACGGGGTGTCGGGCAGCTTTCGTTTAGTCGAGGCAGTCCTTGCGGGAAAGGTTCATACGACCCTTCTCGTCGATCTCGATGAGCTTGACCTTGATACGGTCGCCCACCTTGACCACGTCCTCCACTTTCTCCACTCTCTTCTTGTCCAGTTTGGAAATGTGGACCAGACCTTCCTTGCCGGGATAGAATTCCACAAAAGCGCCGAAGGTCATCAGACGGGTGACGGGGCAGTTGTCAAAGACCATGCCCACTTCAGGCTCGAAGACGATGGCGTCCACCATAGCCTTGGCGGCATAGGCGGCGTCCCGGTTGACGGCGGAGATAAACACGCTACCGTCTTCCTCGATATCCACCTTGGCGCCGGTGTCGGCGCAGATCTTCTGAATGACCTTACCGCCGGTACCGATGACTTCGCGGATCTTTTCCACCTTGATCTTCATCGACAGCATCTTGGGCGCGAATTCGGAAACGTCTTCCCGAGGCGCGGCGATGGCTTTCGCCATGACCTCGTCCAGAATGTAGTCACGGGCGGTGTGGGTGGTCTCCAGCGCGCGCTTGATGATGGCGGGGGTCAGACCGTCGATCTTCAGATCCATCTGAATGGCGGTGATGCCCTTGTGGGTACCGGCGACCTTGAAGTCCATATCGCCGAAGAAATCTTCCACTCCCTGAATGTCGATCATGGTGTCCCAGCGATCCCCTTCGGTGATCAAACCGCAGGAGATACCGGCAACGGGCGCCTTGATGGGCACGCCCGCGTCCATAAGCGCCAGGGTGGAGCCGCAGATGGAGCCCTGGGAGGTAGAACCGTTGGAAGAAACGATCTCACTCACCAGCCGGATGGTATAGGGGAATTCCTCTTTGGAGGGAAGCACGGGCTCCAGCGCGCGTTCCGCCAGAGCGCCGTGACCAATCTCCCGTCTGCCGGGGGAACGGCTGGCTTTGGCTTCGCCCACGGAGTAACCGGGCATATTGTAGTGGTGCATATACCGCTTGGTCTGTTCGGGATCCACGCCGTCCAGCATCTGCTCGTCGGACACGGAGCCGAGGGTGGCAATCGTCAGGACCTGCGTCTGACCGCGGGTGAACAGACCGGAGCCGTGTACCCGGGGAATGAGCCCCACTTCCGCCGCCAGGGGACGGATCTCGTCCATGCGTCTGCCGTCCACGCGCTTGTGGTCGTCCAGAAGCCAGCGGCGCACCACGAACTTCTGCAGCTTGTAAACGCACTCGTTGATCATGGGACGATTCTCTCCCTCGGGATCGAACTTCTCATAGATCTTCTCGTACACGCCCTGCATCCGCTCGTCGCGAACGGTCTTGTCGTCGGTATCCATCGCGGCGCGAACGTCCTCGATGGCAAAGTCCTTGATCCCCTCGAAGAGATCGTGATCCACTTCGCAGGAAGGATAGGAAAACTTGGGCTTCCCGATCTCCGCCACGATGCTCTTGATAAACTTCACCAAGCCGCGGATCTCTTCAAACGCCGCCATGATGGCGTTATACATATCCTCGTCGGATACTTCCTTGGCGCCGGCTTCAATCATGACCACCTTTTCTTCGCTGGCGGCGACCGTCAGCTCCAGGGTGCTCTTTTCCCGCTGCGCCATGGTGGGGTTGATCACCACCTGACCGTCCACCAGACCCACGAACGCACCGCCGATGGGCCCGTTCCACGGAATGTCCGAAATGGACAGGGCGATGGAGGCACCGATCATAGCGGCGATCTCGGGAGAATTGTCATGATCCACGGACAGGGTCAGAAGGGAAATGCAGATGTCGTTCCGCAGATCCTTGGGGAAGAGGGGACGGATGGGGCGGTCGATGACGCGGCTGGTCAGGATCGCCTTGGTGCTGGGTCTGCCTTCCCGGCGGTTGAAGGAACCGGGGATGCGGCCCACCGCGTACAGTCTCTCTTCGTAATCCACGGACAGGGGCAGAAAGTCGATCCCGTCCCGGGGAGCGGCGGACGCGGTAGCGTTCGCCAGAATGGTGGTATCACCGTAGCGTACCAGGCAGGAGCCGTTTGACAGCTGGCTGATCTTGCCGGTCTCGATGATCAGGGGTCTGCCGGCAAAATCGTACTTGAAAACTCTGTACTTTTCAAACATAACGATCGCCTGATTACTTTCTGAGACCGAGCTTCTCGATGATAGCTCTGTAACGCTCGATGTCCTTCTTCTGCAGATAGTTGAGCAGGTTGCGTCTGTGACCGACCATCTTCAACATCCCTCTGCGGGAGTGGTGATCCTTCTTATTGACCTTCAAATGCTCGGTCAGGGTGTTGATCCGGGCGGTCAATACGGCGATCTGGACCTCAGGGGATCCGGTGTCGCCCTCGTGGGTGGCGTACGTGGTAATGATTTGCTGCTTTTCTTCTTTCAGCATGGTTTTCACCTCCTAAAAATTTCTCCTGTGACCCGGCAGGGGTCCGTGAAAACCCCGGGGCGAATGGATCGCCCGGTTTTCCCCGCTGCTGCGTCACGGATCATACTGCTCGGCCTACCACGGGCAGAGCAAAGTACAATATAACACATTCCCGGGAAAAAGGCAAGCCTTTCCCGGGAATTTTTTTCAAAATCAACCATAAATAAAGATGATCTTACGCTTCGTCCTTCCGCTTTTTCAGCAATTCCCTTTTCACCTCCCGGCGGATCCTGCTTTCCCGCAGGGCGCCCCGGAGAGCAGACAGGGTCTGCAAAAGGGCGAGGGCGGCAAGCGCCCCCAGGATCAGATGCCACAGGGTGACGGAAAAGGATATTTTCACGCTCTTGACGCCGCTTTCCTCCCCCGTTTTTCTGTTGCGGGTGGAAAAGCCGACGGCGGCGCGGGGCAAGATCTCCACGTTGTTCAGACCGTCCCGGATCTCTTTCAGGGATTTCATAGCGCACTCCTCCTCGTTTCTCTCTGCTCTTTATTGTACCCCGCAAAAGAAAAAATAGCAAGCGTTTTTTCTTTCGACAGTTTCCATAAAGACGGCGTGATACAATGACGAAAAAATCGGGAGAGGACGTGGAAAGATGGAGAAACGGGAACAGGAACAAAGCGCCGGCGCGCCGGAGAGAGCGGCGCCGGAGCAGGAGCGGAAGACGGAAAAGGCGTGGAAACGGAAATGGCGAGCCGGCGCTCGCCGCTTCAAAAAGAACGCCGGGGAAATGATCCGGGCGTCCCGGCAGGCGGGGGCGCGCCTGACGGAGGGCAGCGCCATACCGGGAGACGCCGCGGCGCTGGGCGTCGCCGCGCTCATTCCCGCCGTGGCGTTTACCGCTGCTATGGCGGCGTTTCCCGCCGGGGTCTATCCCGGCGGCTTTGCCTTGATCTGCGCCGTGGGCGGCGGCGTGAAGCGGCGGTTCAGAGGACTGGGAGAGCACGCGGGCGCTCTGCTGGATCTGGGTATGACCCTGGAGGTCTTCACCGCGGTGCTCGCCACCTGCCCCTTTCTGGGAAGACACGGCTTTTGGTATTTTCTGTTTTACCTGGGCGTGATGCTGGCGCGGGCGGGACTCAGCGGCGGCGACCTGCAGAACGGCACCTTGAGCCGGGTCACTCTCGCCACGGTCGGCGGCGCCGGAGCGGGCATGCTCTGCGCCTGGATGGAGGGCTTTGGGATCATGAGCGTTTTAGGGTCGGTCAACCTGGCGTTGATCACGCCCACCCTCACCTATTTGCTCTGCGGATTTTACACGGGCTGCGCCGTGGCGGATCCCCGTGGGCTGTCCGCCCGCCAGCGGGTGTACCTGGACGCCACGCTGGGAACCCTGTTGTTTCTGTGCGTGTTTGCGCTGCGGGACGTGTCCATTTTGCGGGTCAACCTTGCCTACGTGGCGGGGACGATCGTCACCCTGGCGGCGGCGCGGCGATCGGGCGCGCTCTACGGCGGCGCCTGCGGACTCATTTGCGGTATGGCGAGCGACGTGCCGGTCCTGGCGCCCTCCCTCGCCCTGTCCGGCTTCTTTGCCGGCTTGTTTTTCCAATGGTCCGGCGCCGCGGCGCTGAGCATTTCCTTTCTGGCGGCGGGAGGATGGGCTGCGGTGTCCGGTCAATTCTACCTCTTCGGTCAGGTAACGGCGGATCATCTGACCGCCATGTTCCTCTTTTTGCCCCTCTCCCGAATTCTGCCCAAAGCCCCGGAAGGGGAAGAGATCGCGGAACGGGAAGCGGCGGATCGGGAAACCGTGCGGCGGGCGCGAAAGAAGTTGAAGGGAATGAGTGAAGCCTTCTCCTCCCTCTCGGAAGTCTTCTACACCGTGTCGGGCACCATGAAAAAGCCAAAACTTACGGAGACCAGCCGTCTGATCGCCGACTGCTGCCGGGAACTTTGCTCCAAATGCGCCATCTCCGCCTTGTGTTGGGGAGACCACCAAAGCGAAACGGGATCCTCCACGGTGCGGGCGGCGGCTCGCCTTTTGGGCGAAGGCAGGGTGCGCGCGGAAGACTTTTCTCAGCCCTTCACCTCCCGCTGTCCGAACATAAAGGATCTGGTGGAGCTGGTAAACCGCCGCTTCCGGGCGCTGTCCGGCGATGCCTATCAAAACAACCGCACCTCCCTTTTGGCGGGGGAATACAGCTCCGTCGCCCGCTTGCTGAACAGCTGCGCGGGAGATATGGGCAGAGAATTGGAAGCAAACCCGCGCCTGGCTTCCCGGGCGTGCAAGGTGCTGGATAAGCTGGGCGTCCGCTACCGCCGGGCGGCGGTCTTCGGAGACCGGGAAATGCGCATTGACGTGTACGGCGTCAGCCTGGATCGGGGCAAGCTGGATCACGACCACCTGACGGCGGCGTTTGAAAAAGAGTTCCACTGCGCCTTTGAAGCCCCCGCCTTTCTGATGCTGGAGGAAAACGTGATCCTGCGTCTGCGGCGGCGACGGGTGATCTGCTTGGAATGCGCCAAAGCGGGCTGCACCAAACGGGGCGAAGTGATGAACGGGGACAGCGTGGCGCTGTTCGAGGGAGAGCGGGATCGCTTCTACGCTCTGATCTGCGACGGCATGGGCAGCGGCAGAGACGCGGCGTTCACCAGCCGGCTGGCGTCCCTGTTTCTGGAAAAGCTGATGCTCTGCGCCACGCCGAAAAGCGTGACGCTGGAAATGCTCAACGCCTTTCTGATGTCCAAAACGGACGAGACCTTCTCCACGGTGGATCTGTTGGAGGTGGATCTGCTGGACGGAACGGCGGGCTTCATCAAAGCGGGGGCGGCTCCCTCCTACGTCCTGCGGGGGGACCGGGTGCATTGCATCCGTTCCCGCACGCCCCCGGCGGGCACCTTGACCAAGCTTTGCGCGGAAGAGACCACCTTCACCCTGCAGCCGGGGGATCTGGTCGTCCTCACCAGCGACGGCGCCGCCCCGGAAAACGAGGAAAACGCCCTGCTGCCCCTCATTCTCAATATGCCCCGGGAAAGCGCCGGCGCGGCGTGCGACGTCCTGTTTTCCGCCCTGCGGGATCAGGCGCATTTCCGGGACGACCTTTCCCTGTGCGTGGTGCGGATCCTCTCTCCCGGGGAAAAGGATGCGGGTTGACAGATCAACCGATCCGGTGCATAATAGCCCTATCAAACAAAGGAGGCGCCGGTATGAAAAAAAGGTTCCTGCCCGTTTTTCTGCTCATCCTTCTGCTTTTCGCCGGATGCCGCTCCGCTTCCCCCGTGGCGGGCGTGTGGCGGGGCACCTGGTTCGATGAAAGCCTGAACGGGAAGATCACCCTGGATCTCCGCTTCACCGAGGACGGGAAGGTGTTGGTGGAAGGCGAGGACTTTTCCCTCCCCTTCAGCACCTATTCGGTGCGGGGCGAAACGCTGCGGTTGGAGGGTGAGGACGGCGCCCGGTCGGAATTCGACTTCACCATCCGGGGAAACAACCTCATTTTGCTGGTTGAAAGCGGCGCCGTTTACGCCACGTTCACCCGGGTAGACGCCACGGCTTGAAAACCAAGCAGCCAAAACAAGAGCCGAAAGCAAATTTGCTTTCGGCTCTTGTTTTTATTTTCTTACGCGGGGCCTAAGATGACGGTGGAGACGCCGCTATCATCCAAGTTGGCAAAGTAGTTTTTCAAGCGGACGATGTCTTTGCTGCTGACCGCGCCGTCGCCGTTGGCGTCCGCGCCGGGAAAAATGCTCACCGAGGAAAGAGCGGTCTCATCATCCAGATTCGCCAAATAATTCTTTAACCGGACAATGTCCTTTCCGCTCACCGTGCCGTCCCCGTTGGCGTCGCCCCACAAAACGAGATCCGCCGCGTAGGAAACGGAAAAAGACTGCCGGGAAAAGGCGGCGTTTTCAAAGACGGCGTCGTATGTCAG
>CAMPCJ010000034.1 GCA_946645685.1 uncultured Clostridia bacterium
ATTGCAAAAGTCCCCTTTTTGTCCGGCAGACAAAAAGAGGACTTTTGCATGGTGATCCATCGGGGACTCGAACCCCGGGCCCCTTGATTAAAAGTCAAGTGCTCTACCGACTGAGCTAATGGATCAAGCGGGGATTATCATAGCACAAAGAAAAGGGTTTGTCAAGCGTTTTTCCCAGATCGGGGCGGTTGGCTTTCACAAGGGACGGAAACGGGAGGATCCGGGCGGGAAATGCGTCGGTGCGGATCGGGGATGGTCGAGATCCGGGCGACCGGGTCATCCCGGTGACGCGCCGACAAAATTTGCGCCGGGCGATGGACAAGGCGCGCAAAGGGTGATACAATGGGCAAAACGGTTTTCGGATCCGCAAGAGAGGCGCTATATGTGGGAAGTATTCTTTTTGACGCTGCAGAAGGTCTGTGTCCTGCTTTGCTTTTTTGCCGTGGGGTATATCCTGCGCCGGGGCAATTTTTTGGGAAAGAGCAGTGAAAAGACGCTGAGCGTTCTATGCGCCCACGTATTCCTGCCGGCATACACCTTCCGGCTGATCTCGGAGAACATGACCCCGGACAGTGTGCATGAGGACGGCGCGCTCCTTCTGGCGGGACTTTGCTGGCTGGCAGGCTCCATCCCCTTCGCCTACCTGATGCGCCGCCTTTTGGGGAAGAGCCCGGAGGAAAAGGCGGCGTTGACGTATCTGTTTACCTTTTCCAACTACGGTTACTTCGGGTATCCCGTCATAGCGGGGGTCTTCGGAGAGGCGGTTTTGGGGAAAATGATCCTGTTCGTACTGCCCTTCACCATCGCCATCAACTCCTTCGGATACGCCCTGTTTGTGAAAAAGGGCGGGGTAAAGAATCTGATCCTCAAGCTGGTCAAGACGCCCATCCTCTGGGCTATGCTGCTGGGGATCGCCGCGGGACTGCTGCGGATCCGGCTGCCCGGGGCGTTCAACGATGTGATGGCGGGCGGAAGCGCCTGCATGTCTCCCTGTTCCATGCTGCTGGCGGGAATGGTGATGGCGTCCTTCCCGCTGAAGAGCATGTTCCGAGGGCGGAAGGGATACCTTGTCGTCGCCATCCGGATGCTGGGGATGCCCCTGCTGGGGCTGGGCATTTGCCTGGCGCTGGGGCTGAAAGGATATTTTTTGCTCTTCCCCCTTTTGATGCTTGCCATGCCCCTGCCGCTGAACACCGTGATCTTCCCGGAAAGTCAAGGACAAGACGCGTCCGCCGGCGCCAGGATGGTGTGTCAATCCACCCTGCTTTCCCTGATCACGCTGCCGCCCGCTTTCGCCCTGTTCAGCCATTTGGCGGGGTTTTGAAATAGAGTCAAAAGAGGCTGTCGCTTCCTGCGGCAGCCTCTTTTCGTTTTCTCCCGGAAAAGCCGGGTCAAAGGATGGAAAAACCGTTTTGGGTGAGAATGCGCTCCGCTTCGGCGTTGTCCGCCACCCGCAGCACCACCCGGGCGGTACCCGGCTCGGAGGAAAGAAAGGCGTAGAGGTATTCCAAATTCACGCCGTCCTGATCCAAAATATCCAGCGCCTGAGCAAGGGCGCCGGGACGGTCGGGCAGGGTAACGCCCACCACCTCGGTGATCTGCACCAGAAAGCCCGCCTTTTGCAGGGTATCGGACGCCTTTTCGGCGTCGCTGACGATGAGGCGAAGGATGCCGAAATCCCGGGTGTCCGCAATGGACAGGGCTTTCATATCCACACGGGCGTCCGCCAGAAGGCGGGTGAGGACCGCCAGTCCGCCCCGGCGGTTTTCCACGAATACGGTGAGTTGCTTCACGGTGTGTCCTCCCTTCAATCGTGCAGTTTGCGTTTATCCACCACCCGCACCGCTTTGCCTTCACTGCGGGCGATGGTCTTGGGCGCCACCAGATGCACCACGGGGCTGATGCCCAGCATGATCTTGATGGCTTCCGCCAGGCGGCGCTCCATCTTGGTGATGCCGCTGACGGTATCGGTGAACTGTTCCGGCAGAAGCTCCACGTAAATGTCCAGGGTATCGCTGTTGTTCACGCGATCCACCTCGATGCGGTAATTGGGGGCGTAGCCCTCGTTGAGCAGGACGGTCTCGATCTGGCTGGGGAATACGTTGACCCCGCGGATGATCATCATATCGTCGCTTCTGCCCATGGGTTTCGCCATCCGCACGTGGGTGCGGCCGCAGGGGCACTTCTCCCGGGTGAGCACGCAGATGTCCCGGGTGCGGTACCGCAGAAGGGGGAAGGCTTCTTTATCCAGCGAGGTGAAGACCAATTCGCCCTTTTCCCCGTCGGGCAGTACCTCGCCGGTGTCGGGGTCGATGATCTCCGGGATGAAGTGATCCTCGTTGACGTGCATCCCATTTTGCTCGCTGCACTCAAAGGCAACGCCGGGGCCGCTGGTCTCGGTGAGCCCGTAGATGTCGTAGGCTTTGATGCCCAGGGACTTTTCAATATCCCGGCGCATTTCCTCCGTCCAGGGCTCGGCGCCGAAGATGCCCGCTTTCAGATGATTGTCCTCCGGCTTATAGCCACGCTCCTTCAACGCTTCCCCGATATAGGCGGCGTAAGAGGGGGTGCAGCACAGAATGGTGGCTTTCAGATCCATCATAAACTGGATCTGCCGCTCGGTGTTGCCGCTGGACATGGGCAGGGTGAGGGCGCCGACCCGGTGGGAGCCGCCGTGGAGTCCGGCGCCGCCGGTGAACAGGCCGTAGCCGTAGCACACCTGCACCACGTCCTCCCGGGTGCCGCCTGCCGCCACGATGGCGCGGGCGCAGCATTCCTCCCACAGATCAAGATCCTTCTGCGTGTAGTAGGCGATGACCCTTTTGCCGGTGGTGCCGGAGGTGGACTGGATGCGAACGCAGTCCGCCAAAGGGACCGCCAGCATCCCGTAGGGATAGGTCTCCCGCAGGTCGGCTTTGGACAGAAAAGGCAGCTTGTGCAGATCCTCCACGCCGCGTATATCGTCGGGGGTGATCCCCTTCTCGTCCATCAGGGCGCGGTAGTAGGGCACGTGTTCATACACGTGTTTGACCTGGCGCACCAGCTTTTCCGACTGGAGGGCGCGGATCGCCTCCGGCGCCATGGTCTCGATCTCCTGTTGAAAATAGCGCATTGTTTTTTCCTCTTTTTTGATCCCCGGTTGACTGTTGTCTTATCTATCTTGATCCTTATAGATCCGGCGCACGTCGCCGTATCCTTCTTCCATAAGGACATCGATCTGAAATTTGGCGTTTTTCTTCAAGGGCAGCACCGTGACCCGTTTGCCCCCGGCGCGAAGAGAAGCCGCCTCGGCAAAGACCTTTTGCATCAACGCGCCGCTCGCCCCGTTTTCCACCAGAAGCGCCACGCCGTTCCCGGCGGGAGCGGACTTCTGCTCCATATCGCCCAGGATCGTAATGATCCGCTCGAAGCCGATGGAGAAGCCGCAGGCGGGGGTATCCTGCCCGGCGAAGCGCCCGATCATCTTGTCGTACCTGCCGCCGCCGGCGATGGAGAAGCTGTACGCGTCCAGCGTCACTTCAAAGATGGGTCCGGTGTAATAGCCCATACCCCGCACCAGGGTGGGGTCAAACACGAAAGCGGCGTTGGCGGGCGCGGCGGCGCGGACGCAGGCGATGATGGTATCCAGATTTTCCGGCACGGTTTCTTCCAGCGCCTGACCCGTAAGGAAGGCGCAGAAATCCGCCACGCTGCCGGCGCGTTCCCGGTCGAAGAGCGCCAGATACTTGTCCGCCGCCGACCCCTCAAAGCCCTCCCGGAGCATTTCTTCCTTCACGCCCTCTTTTCCGATCTTGTCCAGCTTGTCCAGCAAAATGAACACCAGATCCAGCCGATCCTCCGGAAAGCCGGCGTACAGCGCCATGGCGCGGAGGATGCGCCGGTCGTTTATGTGGACGGTAAAGCTTTCCGCCGCCGTTCCCTCAAAAAGCTTGGTGAGCATCAGGGAGGTGGCGGAGATCAGCTCGATCTCCGCAAGGCTGGACGGGTCGCCCAAAATGTCGATGTCGCACTGGGTAAACTGGCGGAAACGACCCTTCTGCGGCCGGTCGGCGCGCCACACGGGCCCCATTTGCAGGGCTTTGAAGGGGGCGGGCAGGCTGTCCTTGTTGGCGGCGTACAGCCGCGCAAGGGGCAGGGTGAGGTCGTACCGCAGACCGCTGTCCGCCAGCTCGTCCCCCTTTTCCATCGCCCGCGCCAGCTCCGCGCCGCGCTTCATCACCCGGAAAATGAGCTTTTCATTTTCGCCGCCCTCTTTCCCGGTGAGGTTTTCGATATGCTCCACCGCCGGGGTCTCCACTTCGTCGAAGCCAAAAGCGGCGTAGGTTTCCCGGATGGCGGAAAGCGCCTTTTGCCGCAGCCGCTCCTCCCGGGGCAAAACGTCGTTCATACCCTTCACGGGCGTTTTGATCAGTTTCATAGCTCCCTCCGAAATCAATTCGACTCATTGTATCACAAAAGCCCCTTCAATGCAAGAAAAAAGAAAGGTCTCGGCGACCTTTCTTTTTCCGTCTTTTCCCGCTTCCGTCCCGTTTACCGGTCGTCCCGGGGATCCGTCAGATCGGTGGCGGAGCCGTCGTGGAGGGTGCCGGACGTTTCAATAGGGGCGCCGTTTTTCACAAACTTGGTCGCCTTCATCAAAAGGATGAATTCCACCAGGTCAAAGACGCCGTTTGCCAGCAGAAAGCCGCCGCTGATGCGCGTCACCTGGCTGACGTGGTCGGAGATGATCATGACCACCACCGCCAAGATCATGGTGAGAATGGCTTCCAGCAGGCTGATCCACCAATAGGTGAAGCCGAAGAGCTTCATGGTGAAGGCGTGTTCCAGCTTATACACCGCGTCGATGAGGATGACCACGCCCACCAAAAACCAGACCAGACCCAGCATGGCCTGCGGCTTTAAGCAAAACGCCAGCCCCGTGGCGAGGGAAAGGACGCCGGGCACCGTGCCGCCGAAGCGCAGGGAACGGGCTTCCTCCCGGAAGACCTGTACCAGAGAAATGACGCCGAACAGGATCAGCGTGATCCCCAAAATCAGGCAGAACATATTCTCAAAGCCCGTGGGGTTCGCCAGCATAATAACGCCGAGAACGATCCCCGCCACGGCGGCGATGAGCACCCAGGTCTTCCCGCTTTGGAAGAGCTTTTTCATATTGTCCTTGACTTCTTGCTTTTTCATAATGATCTCCTTTCATCCCGGATCAAGCCCGGGGAAACTTCACAATGGCGTAGGTACAGGCGGGGGGCAGGGTGACGCGCCATCCTTCCGGGGTCTTCTCCGTCAGCGCTTCTTCCTCCCGGAAGGGGATGAATACCGCCGGATCGGCGCCGCCGGTAAACAGGATCTCCCGTTCCACGCCTACGGGGGAGGCTTTGGTGATCAGGTTCACCCGGCTGCGGTGGAAGCGGATCTCGTCCAGATGATGGTCGATGTCCGTATCGTATTCGGCGGCAAGGAAATGGAAGAGCAGACTCTTCTCCTGCTCGAACACGGAAACGAGGTAGCCCTTCTGCTTTGCCACGGAGACGGGCAGAGCCTTGCCGAAGGAGCGGCAAAACGCCGCCAGGCGCTCGTTCTGCGTTCCTTTGGAGGTGCGGACGGGGTCATACCACAAGCCCTGCCGGATCTCGGTGAAAACGTCCTCGTCGCCGCTTTCGGGGATCTCCTCGCTCATCCAGTCGGGCTGTTTCACCCAGACCCCGTCCCGGATGGTGGAAAAGAACCGGTCCGCGGGCAGACCCACGGCGTTGGGAAGATCCCAATGGTGCCGGGCGCCGGGCACGGCGGCAGGTCCCGTCACCACCGCTTTCCCGCCGTTTGCCAGATAACGATCCAGCCCCTGCCGTTCCTCTTTTGTCATGGAGAGTGGACTGGGGACGAGGATCAGCGGATAGACATCGGCGTTTTCGGGGAAAGAAAAGACCACGTGGCAGGAAATGCCGGCGGCAAACAGGGCGTTCACGGCGGCGGAAAAGTCCCGGGCGTATCCGCTTTCCTTGTTGCCGAAGAGGGTGTGGTTTCGGGTCTCGTAGGAAAAATACAGCGCCATCTGCGCCGCCCGATCGCCCCGGAAGAGGTCTTCGTGGGCTTTTTCGTAGGCGAAAGCCTCCCGGATGAGCGCCGCTTCCTCCGGCAGGGAATCCAGGATATGCCGGGGGAGACCCAGCCGCTGCTTCAAGGTGCCGAACCACGCGTCAGCCCCGCACATTTTGTTCACCGCCCAGATGACGTTGGCGGAGGGGACGGAAAAGCCGTAGCCGGTACCGAAGGGGCGGATCTTATGCTCCCGCGCCACCGCCTCGTGATGAAGCCCGCTGACGACGTGGGCGGTCACGGGCAGGTTGACGGTGACGGGGTCGCCCTTGTACGGCGGGGTGTTGCCGCTGATCTCCAAATTCACGTGATTCACCGCCCGGGCGAACTGCCGGGCGTCCGTCGCCTGGCTGTTGCACTTGCCCGCGTCGGAATGCCCGCCGCAGTTGAGCAGTTCAAACTTCTCCGGCAAGACGGCGCGGAGTTTTTCCATAAATTCGCCGCAGGCGTCGTAGCGCAGGTCGATCCAGTGCCGCCAGGCGGGATCGTCGTAATTGCCCCAGAAGGACGCGTCGTCGGCGGGGGGCAGGTCGATCCCGGCGCGGCGGCGCAGCTCCTCGCGGCAGGCGGGGCAGGCGCAGGCGTTGTAGTGCATATACATCACGGCGTCGTCCGCCATCAGCCCGTCGATGCCGGTGTCCGCCACCAGCTTCTTCGCATACGCCAGGTATCCCTCGATGAAGTCCGGGTTGCGGTAGCAGAAGCCCTCTCCCGCGTATTGGGGGAAGAAAAGGGGCTGACGGGTCTTCACGTCGATCATCCGCCAATCGTTCAGGCGCGAGCCGTTCCACGTCCAGCTCGCCGCCGCCTCAAACGAGGGGGACAGGGGCAGGTGGGGACCGGAATGAAGCATCACGCGGCGCATTTCTTCCCGGTTGTGATACCGATGCACCAAATTGACGGAATGATGGTCGTAAAACTCCATCCCGTACCGGTGGCATTCTTCGGCGACCCGTGCCAGATAGTCGTGCAGCAGTTCAAAAATAGGCAGATAGTCCCACCGGAAATGGGTGCCGAAATCGATGACGGTGGTCACGTCCGCCTGCGCCAGATCATAGGCGCGGCGGCGGATCTTTTCTTCGTTGTCCTGATCCGGCCAGTTCAGATCCTCATAACGGATCCACCACATGGAACAGCGTCTGTTTTTCATACGGTCTCCTTTTTTCTCAGGATGCGGCGGCTTCCTCCTCGGGCGAAGGAGCGGGGGCGCGGAACAGGGGCGCGTCGCTCACGGGCAGGGAAACGGGATCCGACCCCATCCGCAAAACGACGGTATACGGCGCGGCAAGGCGGTTTTCCCCGTCCACTTCGATCCGGTTCAACGCGATCTCGAGCCGTTTGCCCTTTTTGTAGTTTTTCAAAACGCCCCGGTATTTTACGTTCTTTTCCGTCCCGCTTTCAGCAACCAGAAGGGTCAGGCTCAAAGCGCCCTTGCCCTTGTCCCGGGTGAAGGTGATCTTGACCGTTCGGCTGCCGTCGTCCCCGTCCGCCCGGGGCAGAAGGAGGAAAGACGGATCCGACAGCGTCAGAAGCACCTCCCGCTTATAAGCGTTCCCTTCGTCCGCCACGGCATCCTGCAAAGACAGGGAAAACTCCCGGCTCACGCCGCCGGCGGTGCGTTTTTCATAGAACCCGAAGGAGCGTTTGGACGCGCCGGCGGGATCGTGCCCCAGATCCAGCGCCGCTTCCCCCGCAAAGGTTTCCTCTCCCAAAGGCAGCTCCCAGGTCAACCGAACGCCGCAGATCCTGCCGCCCGCCGTCTGAAAACTGAGCTGGACGCTGCCGTTGCCCGCGGCAAGGCCGGCTTTCAAAAGCGCCTGCGCGCCGTCCGCGCCGGAAAGGGCGTTTTTCACCGTTTCCGTCAGCGGCGCCGGCGCTGTCTCGTTCACCAGGGCGTAAAGGGAACGGACGGCGTCTTCCGCAAGGGAGAGGAGCGCCGTATCCCCCGGCAGGGTCTTTTGCCATTCCGTCAGGATCGCCGACAGGAGAGTGGCGTCAAAGGTATAGCGGATCTCCTTTACGGTGCCGGCATCCGTTTTGACCGTTTCACCGACCCGGCGGGGCAAATTGTTTTTGACCGCCCGGACGTACGGCGCCAGAACGGAAGCGGCACTGTCACGCTTTTCCGCCACCAAAAGAAAGTCCCGCAGCGCCCGCGCGGAAAGCTCCTGTTCTCCGGCGAAGGTAGACGCGTCGAAGGAAGCGAGGGCGTAAGACAGGGGCGCCGAAGCGGCGTTTTCCCCCTGCTCCAGCGTCACGCTGTTCCCGTCCGCGGCAAGGGTGAAGGACAGAGGGCCGGAAACGGTCAGGGAAGCGGCGGCGGGAGAGGCGAACTGCCCCTGTGCGGAAACGGCGTCTTCCCCCTGCCCGGTGACGGTGAGGGTGCCGCCGGTGAGCGCTTCGCTGATGAAGCACAAGGCTTCTTCCCGTTTTTTCAGATCCGAAACGGTGCTCTGCCACATGCTGTCTATGCTGCGGGGAAGGAGGGACAAGACGATCCCCGCCAGGGTGGCGAGGAGCAACAGGAGCGCGACCCGGGAAAAGCGCCCCTCACGGGGCGCCGGTCGCTTGATCGGGCGCGCTTTTGCCATGTTCTCTGCCTCCGGACGGGGGAATCGGTCTGGAACCGTTTCGTATTTCTTCTGTCATTTTACCAAAGATCCGCCGGGAAGTCAACGAAAAAAGGCGCCGTTAAGGCGCCTTTCGGGAGCGGGGCGGGACGGTTCATCGGGTATTGGCGAGAAACGCCTTGAGGCGGGGGGTTTGGGGATCGGTGAAAAGCCGTTCCGGATCTCCCTCCTCCGCGACGACGCCGTCCGCCATGAAGATGACCTTGTCCGAAACCTCCCGGGCAAACTTCATTTCGTGGGTGACGATGATCATGGTGATCCGTTCCGCTGCCAGATCCTTCAAGACCCGCAGCACCTCGCCGGTAAGCTCCGGATCCAGGGCGCTGGTGGGCTCGTCGAAGCACAGCACCTTGGGGGAAAGCATCAGCGCCCGGGCGATGGCGACCCGCTGCTGCTGCCCACCGGACAACTCGCAGGGGTAATTGCCCGCCTTGTCGGCAAGCCCCACCCGGTTCAAAAGATCCATGGCGCGGGAGCGGGTCTCCTCCTGCGCGCTCTTGCTCTTATCCTGCGCCAGGCACCGGGGCGCCAGGCACAGATTGTCCAGAACGCTGTATTGGGGAAAGAGATTGAAGGACTGGAACACCAGACCGAAATGCAAGCGCTTTTTCCGGATCTCCCGCTCGGGCAGGCGCTTGTCCTTCACCGCGTTGAAAAAGCACGCGTCTTCCAGATAAAAGCGCCCGGTATCCGGAAGCGTGAGAAAATTGATCCCCCGCAGCAGCGTGGTCTTGCCGGAGCCGGAGGAGCCGATGATGGAAAGGACCTCCCCTTTTTCCATGGAGAAATCCACACCCTTCAAAACCCTCGTGGATCCGAAGGACTTGGTCACGTTTTCCACTGCAAAATACGCCATGGCGTCCTCCTTATCTGAAATACGAAAGTTTCTTTTCCAGCTTGTTGAACAGAAGGGTCAGCAAGCCGCTGAACAAGAGATAGTACACGGCGGTGAAAAAGAGCGGCCAGATCTCGCCGGCGATGCCGCTTTTCCCCTTCATGAACGCCTGTCCCGCCCAAATGACCTCCTGGAGGGCGATGATCCGCGCCAGCGAGGTATCCTTCACCAGGGTAATGATCTCGTTCGCCATGGGGGGCACGATGTGCTTGATCATTTGCAGGAGCTTGACCCGGAAAAAGATCTGCGGCCCGGTCATCCCCAGCACCTGACCCGCTTCCTGCTGACCCACCGGCACCGCCTGGATGCCGGAGCGGTAGATCTCGGAAAAATAGCAGGCGTAATTGAAAATAAAAGCGATGGCTGCCGCCAGAAACCGTCCCTCTTCGCCGCTGCCCCACCAGTTCTGCTTCAACACCAGACCGGGGAAGTAATACACGATCAGAAGCTGGATCATCAACGGGCTGCCCCGCACCACCCAGACCACAAAGCGGGTCACAGCTTTCAGGGGCGCAAAGCGCGCCATACTGCCGAAGGAAATGACCAGCCCCAGGGGCAGCGCGCCTAAAAGGGTGACGATAAAGAGCTTTAAGGTTTGCAAAAAGCCGCTGTTCAGCGCCTGGAAGACCGTGGGAAACTGCTGCGCCACCTTCTCCCATAACGCCGCCAGAGAAGCAAAAAATTCCGACACGTTTCTATCCTTTCCACACAACGCAAGAGGGCGCCGAAGCGCCCTCTCTCATCGCTTTCTTACGTGCTTTCTCAGTCGATCAAAGCCGCCTGCACACCGTACTTTTCAGCCAGCTCCTTCACCAGCGCGCCGTTGGCGGCGATGAATTCATCCAGCTTATTTGCCAGATCGGAGCCCTTCCGGAAGCCCACGCCGTATTCCTCGCTGGTGAGCTTGATGGTGGTGGTCAGATCCGCGTAAGAGGTGCCTTCCCCGATCATGGCGCCCGCCATAATGGAGTCGATGATGGCGGCGTCACTGGTGCCTGCCGCCACTTCCATCAGGGCGTCCGCCTGCGCCAGAACGGCGGTGAAGGAAAAGCCCTTCTCTTCCGCGGCGTCCTGACCGGCAGAGCCGTTCTCCACGGCGAATTTCAGTTCCTTGCACCCTTCCTCGTCAGACGCCTTTTCAGCGTTCGCGGCGGTGGTGACCACGATCTGCGCGTTGTTGAGGTAAGCCTTGGAGGTCTCCATAGCCGCCTTGACTTCCTCCGTCAGGGTCATGCCGTTCCACACGCAGTCGATGTTCTTGCCGTTCAGTTCCAGGATCTTGTTTTCCCATTCGATCTCCACGAATTCCGCTTTCACGCCGAGAGAGGCGGCAAACGCTTCGGCAAGCTCCGCGTCGAAGCCGATCCACTTGCCGGTCTCATCCTGATAATCCATGGGGGCAAAGTCCGTGATGCCCACCACCAGTTTTCCGTTGCCGATGACGGCGGCGGAATCGGTATCCGCAGGGGTCTCGCCGGTCTGCGCGCCGCCGGTGGCGGGCTGGGTCTTGGCGGGAGCGGGAGCGGCGGTGCCGCAGCTGACCAGAGCCAGCAGCATCATGGCAGCCAGCAAAAGCGCGGTGATTTTTTTCATGTTCGTATCCTCTCTGCTTGTTTTTCTTGGATCTCGATTTATCAGTTTAGCAAACTAAATCGCTAAATCGGTAAAGTCATTATACGCCGTTTCCCGGATTTGTCAAGACTTTTTTGAAAAAAAGCGGGCAGGGCGCCAAGAAGAAACGTTTCAACGGGGGCGCCGTCCCTTGACTTCTCTTCATTTTTTTGTTAGGATGAAAGTAGTAAAAAAACGGGAGGAGAGCGCCCATGAAACGAAAACTGCCGGTGCTTCTCGCCGCCGCGGCGGTGATCCTGGAAGCGATCCCCAAAAGCGCCGTCATCACCGTGACGGGCGGGGAGGAAGCGAAGCGGCTGTATTTTTCCTGCTTCGATCCCACGCCCTTTCTCGACCGCTCCTTCGGTCCGCTTCTCACGGCGGTGTCAAGCGCGCTGCTATTGATCGCGGCGCTGATCCATCTTTCGGGAAAAGCCGCGGGGCTTCTGCGGGCGCTTGCCGGCGCCGCCTTCGTATTTTCCCTGCTTCCCCTGTTCGGGAATGGGGAGACCCGCTGCGCCCTGGGGATCGTCATCGCCTTGGTTTTGCTGGCGGAGGCGGGGATCGTCTTTCTGCCCCTACCGGAAAAAGAGCGGCAGACGGCACGGCGGAGAAAGAAAAAGGGCAGATCGTGAAGCGGCATCTTTTTTTATGGATCGAAGGGGCGCTGACGGCGGCAGGGGCGCTTCTGCTCCTGCTCTTTCGCCTGTCCCGCCCCTTTGCGGAATTCTTCGCCGCGCGCCCCGGCGGGGCGGTACGCCGGGCGCTTTCCTTTTTGACCGGGTGGTTTCCCTTTTCCCTGTTTGAGATCATCGTTTGTTCCTTTGTTTTGTATGCGCTCTTCGCCCTGGTTTTGTGCGTGATCCTGGCGGTGCGGCGCTTGAAAAAGAGACCCCTGCGGCGGTGGATGAAGCGCTGCGCTCTTGCCGTGCCGGTGACCCTTGCCATCGTCCTGCAGTTGTTTGCCCTGACCCTGGCGCCCTGCTACAACCGGGAAAGCTGCGCCGTTCCAATGGGGCTGGACACGGTCTCGGTCACGGAAGAGGACGTCTTTTGCGCCCTGGAAACCGTTTCGGGGGTTTTGGGGAAAAGCGCGCCGCTTTTGGAGAAAAACGAAGCCGGGGAAACCGTGGGCAAGCCTCTTGCCGCGGTGAAAGGCGACGTGAAGCGGGCGGCGGACGCCTTTGCCGCCGCGCATCCCTTTCTGCAAGCCGGGGGGAGCGAGGTGAAGACGTTTCTCTCCTCGCCGCTCATGACCTACACCCACATCTCCGGCATTTACGGGTTTTTCACCGGGGAAGCCAACGTGAACGTCAACTATCCCCACTTCATCGTTACGACGACCGCCGCTCACGAGAGCTGTCACGCCCGGGGCGTCGCTCCGGAAAACGAATGCAACTTCCTGGCGGCGGTGATGCTGATGGAAACCTCCGACCCCTACCTGCAATACTGCGGGGCGGCGTTTGTTTTCGACGATCTCGCCGCCGCCTGCCGGAAGATCGACCGGGCGCGAACGGAAGCCGTTCTTGCGAAGACCGATCCCGCCGTGTTCCGGGACTACGCCGCTTACGACCGCTTTTTTGAGCCGTACCGGCAAAACGCCGCTTCCCAAATCGCCTCCGGCGTGAACGACGGTTATTTGAAATCCATGGGGCAGGCGGCGGGGGTGGCAAGCTATTCCCACGTCGTCCGTCTGCTCGCCGCCTACTTCCGATAACACAAAACCGAGCGCCTTTCCCGCCGACGGGGATTGACATTTTTCCCTTGCTTTGCTATACTTTTTTCGCTTGTCCTTTTTATGGATTTTCAAATATCTTGTACCACAACAAAGGAGCCGCGATCTGTTATGATACGAATGTACATCGACCCCGGCACAGGCAGCATGCTGTTCACCATTCTCATCGGCGTATTGGGGGCGGGGATCTACGCCCTGCGCGGTGTTTGGATGAAGCTGCGTTTCTTTCTCAGCGGCGGAAAAGGGAAAAAGGAGGACGCGTCCCGGATCCCTTTCGTCATCTTCACCGACAGCCGCCGGTATTGGAACGGCTTTGAATCCATCTGCGACGAGTTTGAGAAGCGGGGGCAGAAGGTGGTCTATATGACCGCGTCTCCCGACGATCCCGCTTTGGAGAAGGCGTATACCCACGTGAAGACGGAATTCGTGGGGGAGGGCAACCGCGCCTTCGCCCGGCTCAATTTGTTGAAGGCGGACGTGGTGCTTTCCAGCACCCCGGGTCTGGACGTGTATCAATGGAAGCGCTCCCGGGACGTGAAGTGGTACGCCCACGTTCTCCACGCCGCCAACGACGTGATCGCCTATCACATGTTCGGGCTGGATTATTTTGACGCCGTTCTCCTGTGCGGCGCCTACCAGGAAAAGCAACTGCGGGATCTGGAAAAGATCCGGAACCTGCCCGCCAAAGAGCTGCCCCTCATCGGGCTGCCCTATATGGACGCTCTGAAAAAACGCCTGACGGAATCTCAGCCCCTGCCGCCCCATCCCACCACGGTGCTTCTGGCGCCCTCCTGGGGCGTGAACAGCATTTTCAACCGCTTCGGCGGCAAGGTGATCGACGCTCTTTTGAAAACAGGCTATCACGTGATCGTCCGTCCCCATCCCCAGTCCTTTACGTCGGAAAAGGAAATGATCGACGCTCTTATGCGGGAATACCCGGACGGGGAAAACCTGGAATGGAACCGGGACAACGACAACTTTGAAGTCCTGCGCCGCTCGGATATTCTCATTTCCGATTTTTCCGGCGTCATTTTCGACTTCGTGCTGGTGTTCGACAAGCCCGTGATCTACGCGGACACGTCCTTTGACAAATCCCCCCTGGACGCCTGCTGGCTGGAGGATGACATGTGGACCTTCTCCGCGCTGCCCCGGATCGGCAGAAAGCTGACGGAGGAGAACTTCGGGGAGATCGGGCAGCTCATCGAAACTTGCCTGAACGACCCCTCCTTCCAGGAAAACCGGGAAGAGGCCCGGGCGGAGACCTGGGTGAACATCGGCTCTTCCGCCCGCCTCACGGTGGACTACCTGATGAAAAAACGGGAAGAGCTTTTGGCGCAGACGGCGGAAAAAGCGGCTGAAAAGTCCTCAAAAAAGCCCGGTAAAAAAGGAGGGGAGACGGCATGAATTTCTTTTCCGCTTTGTATCAACTCTTCATCGGCCCTCTGGCGCTCTTCTTTGAGGTGATCTTTTCCCTGGCGTACAAGCTGCTTTCCAACGCAGGGCTCGCCATCATCTTTCTGTCCCTCGCCATGAACTTCCTGGTGCTGCCGCTTTACAAGAAGGCGGACGACATGCAGGCTCAGGAACGGGAGACCGAACAAAAACTGAAAAAGTGGACGACCCACATCAAGAAGACCTTCTCCGGGGACGAGCGTTATATGATGCTCCAAACCTATTACCGGCAGAACAACTACAAGCCCACCTACGCCCTGAAGGGCTCCCTGTCCCTGCTGCTGGAGATCCCCTTCTTCATCGCCGCTTATCAGTTTCTGTCGCATCTGAGCGCGCTGAACGGCGTTTCCTTCTGGTTCATCCGGGATATGGGTCAGCCGGACGCGCTCTTTACCATCGGCACGTTTACGGTAAACGTTTTGCCCATCCTCATGACGGTGATCAACATCGTTTCCGGTATGATCTACACCAAGGGGCTTTCCCTGAAAAGCAAGATCCAGCTGTACGGGATGGCGCTCATCTTCCTGGTGTTTTTGTATCAATCCCCGGCGGGGCTGGTGTTCTACTGGACGTTGAACAACCTGTTCTCCCTGTTGAAAAATATTTTCTATAAACTGAAAAA
>CAMPCJ010000035.1 GCA_946645685.1 uncultured Clostridia bacterium
GTGCCGATGATGTCGGTAAAGTCCTCCTCCTCCAGCGCGGCGCCGGCGGCGGAAGCGGTGCCGGACAGAGTCTTGATGACGCCGATGTTGCCCGCGGGTACGGCGGAGATCATTACGGACTTCAAAACGCTGCGATATTTATCCTCCCGGGTGCTGGGCGCGGGATCCGGCTTGACGGAATATTTCTGCCCCACGGTGGCGGGCACCTTATGGAGGCGCAGTTCCTTGATGTCCCGGGAAATGGTCGCCTGAGTAGCGGTGAAGCCCTGTTGCTTCAGCGCGGACAGAAGCTCCTCCTGGGTGGGGATCTCCTGGTGCTCGATGATCCTGAGAATGGCAAGCTGCCGACTGCTTTTCACGTTCTTTCCCTCCCGGCTTCCCGAATTTTTTTACAGAAGATGGACTGATTGTCGTGGCGCTGTGTAAAGAGCAGCGTCAGATCGTTTGCCGCCCGCCGGATCTCCACCCGATCCCCGGGGGCGAGGGGGATGGGCTTTCGCCCGTCCGCCACGGCTTCCGCCTGCCCGTCGGGAACGAACAGATCCCGGGGAGCAAACACCACGGAAGCGGCGAAGAGCATATGGTGGCCGCCCCGGTGCATATAGGGGGCGACGGCTTTCACGCCGATGGCTTCCATTTCCTCGCTGCACACGGCGCCGCCGGCGCTGAAGGCGTAAGCGGTGGAGCCGGTGGGGGTGTGGAACAGCAGGGCGTCCGCCCGGAACGCGGTGACGTCTTCTCCGTTCACCGCCAGATTCACGCTCAACAGCCTCCCCCGCTCCCGGGGCGCCAGCAGGATCTCGTTCAGTGCCGTGTCCCGCTCACTCCCGTTGATCACAAGGGAAAGCATCACCCGGCGGGAGGGAACGACCTTCCCCGCCAGAAACGCGTCGATCTTGTCCCCATCCTCCGGGGAGACGGCGGTGAGAAAGCCCTCGTGCCCGAAGTTCACCCCGAACAAGCTCTTCCCGCTGCGGGCGGCGGCGGGGGCGGCGGAGAGAATGGTGCCGTCGCCGCCCAAGGTGACGATGACCTCGCTCCGCTCCCAAAAATCCGCCGCGGGGACTACCGCCGGGAAAGCGGCGAGAGGCGCGCAGTCGGCAGGGCGCAGGAGCGACGCGCCGGAAGACGCCAGACGGTCTAACACCGCCCGCACTCTGCCCGCCCGCTCTTCCAAGCCGGGGAGGGCGTATACACCGATGGTTTTCATATAGTCTCCTTTGTATGGAACAAAGCCAGGAATTCTTCGTTGCCGTCCCCGCCCGGGATGGGGGACGGGATGACCTTTTCCGCCGTAAGCCCCGCCCCGCGGGCTTCCCCGATCAGGCGGTCGATACAGGCGCGCTTCGCCTTTTCGTCCCGAACCAAGCCCCCGCGCCCGATCTTGCTCCGCCCCACCTCGAACTGGGGCTTGATGAGGGTGATGAGGGCGCCGCCGGGACGGAGGATGTGGGACAGGGCGGGATAGAGCTTGCTTTGAGAAATGAAGGAAACGTCCATCACCGCCAGATCCACCGGGGGAAAGAGAGTGCCGTCCAGATAGCGGGCGTTCACGTTTTCCAGAGATACCACCCGCTCATCCGCCGCCAGGGAGGGATGAAGCTGACCCGAACCGTTTTCCACGGCGTAGACGCGGGCGGCGCCGTGCTGCAGCAGGCAGTCCGTAAAGCCGCCGGTGGAGGCGCCCACGTCCGCGCACACAAGCCCGGCGGGGTCGATCTCAAAGACGCGCAGCGCTTCCTCCAGCTTCAAGCCGCCCCGGGAAACGTAGCGGCACAGGGCGCTTTCCCGGACGGTGACTTCATCTTCGTCGGAAACGTCCATGGCGGCTTTTTTCGCCGCGGCGCCGTTTACCAGCACACTGCCGTCCGCAATGAGGCGCGCCGCCAGGGTGCGGCTGGCTGCCAAGCCCCGGTCAACCAGGGTCCGATCCAGTCTGGACAAGGGCGCGTCCCTCCTTGATCATAGTATCCGCATCCAGCCCGCATCTCGCCAGCAGCTCCTTTTGAGCGCCGTGAGGCACGAAGGGGGACGGCAGCGCCAGGATCTTCACCGCCTTGCGGGAAAGCAGTCCCCGATCCGCCAGAAACGCCACTGCTTTTTCGGAAAAGCCCCCGGTTTTGACCCCCTCCTCCACGAAGAGCAGGTTGCCGGGGAGGTTTTGAAACAGCTTCGCCGCCGCTTCCTCATCGAAGCCGGCAAGCTGATGGAAGCGCACCAGATCCACGCCGATCCCTTCCTGAGAGAGGGACTGCGCGGCGGTAAGGGCGGCGGACAGGGTGCGCCCGAAGGTGACCAGCGTCAGGCGCTCTTCCCCGGGGAAGGAGCGGCATTCCGGATCGCTATCCCCGGGAAACGCCGCTTCCACGGCGCTGTCCGGCACGCCCTTGCACCAGCGCAAAACGCTGGGATGCTCCGTTTCCGCCAACGCGGCGGCGAGATCCGCCCGGATCTCCTTTTCACTCACGGGGGCAAAGACGCGCACCCCGGGCAGGGGCAGGGTCATGGCGAGATCCAGCACGCCCTGATGGGTGGCGCCGTCCTCACCGGTGATGCCGGCGCGATCCAGACAGACCACCACGGGCAGTTTTTGCAAAGCGACGTCGTGAACGAACTGGTCATAGGCTCTTTGAAAGAAGGTGGAATACACGGCGAACACGGGCTTTTTCCCCCCTGCCGCCAGGGCGGCGGCAAAGGTCATGGCGTGTTCCTCCGCTATACCCGTATCATACAGGCGCCGGGGAAATCGGGCGGCAAAGCCGTCCAGCCCCACGCCGTTCTGCATGGCGGCGGTGATGGCGACGATCCGCTCGTCGGCGGCGGCAAGGGAACAGAGCGCCTCCCCGAACAGGGCGGTAAAGGTCTTGCCGGAAGCGGCGCCCCCGCGAGGGGAAACGCCGTGATAGGAGCCGGGATCGTGCTCGGCGGCGCGGAGCCCCTTCCCCTTTTTGGTGCAAAGGTGGATCAGGCTGGGGCCGGAGCGGGTCTTCGCTTCCCGCAGCAGGAACTCCACCGTTTCCAGATCGTTCCCGTCGGCGGGTCCGAAGTAGTGCATCCCGTACTGCTCAAAGAGGTTGTTGGTTGGAATGACCGCCCGCTTCACGCTGTTCTTGATCCAGCGGAAAAAGCGGGTCAGGGGTTTTCCGATCAGGGGAATGCGGGACAAAAAGCCGTGAAAGGAGTCCTTCACCCGGTAGTAGCCGGCGGTGCGCATCCGGTTCAGCGCCTTTTTCAGGGAGCCGGTGGAGCGGGAAATGCTCATCCCGTTGTCGTTGAGAATGACGATGACTTTATCATCCCGGCGCAGGTTGTTCAATCCCTCGAACACCATGCCGCCGGTGAAGGCGCCGTCCCCGATGACCACGGCGGTGTAGCCGGATCCGTCCCCCGCCCGGGCAAAGCCCAGAGCGGCGGAAATGCCGGTGCCGCTGTGCCCGGTGCCGAAGGCGTCGAAAACGCTCTCCTCCCGGCGGGGAAAGCCGGAAATCCCGTCCAGGGTGCGCAGGGTGTCGAAGCGATCCCCCCTGCCGGTGAGGATCTTATGGACGTAGCACTGGTGCCCGGTGTCGTAAATGACCTTTTCCCGGGGCAGATCCATCACCCGCACCAGGGCGGTGGCGATCTCCACGATGCCCAGATTGGACGCCAGATGTCCCCCGGTCTCGGAGACCACGCGGATCAATTCCTCCCGCAGGGCGCCGCACAGCGCCTTGGCGTCCTCCCGGTCAAGCGCCCGGACCTGCTCCGGAGTGAGGGAGATCATTGCTCCGTTTGAAACGGCGCTTCCGTCACGCCGTCTTCGCCCCGGGTCAGAACGTTGACCTTCTGCTGGGCTTCGTCCAGCTTTTTGGTGCAGTTTTTCACCAGGCCCGCTCCTTCCTCGAAGAGGGCGAGGCATTGATCCAGCGGGGTATCTACGGTATCCAGCGCCCGGACGATCTCCTCCAGGCGTTTCAGCATGGCTTCAAAGGTTTGTTCGGTCTTCTGTTCACTCATGGCTTTGTACCTCCTGTATTTCGGCGAGGGCGGTTCCGTCCTTCAAACGGACGCTCACCTTGTCGCCGGGATGAAGGGTCTTGACGGTGCGGACGGCTTTGCCCGTGTGATCCATCACGGCGCTGTAGCCCCGGCTCATCACCGCCAGGGGAGAGAGCGCCTGGAGCTGGGCGGCAAAGCGGGACAGTGCCGCTTTCCGGTCCGCGATCTTCTTTTCCAGGGCGTAGCCCATGTCCCGATCCAGATTTGCCACCGCCATACGGCGGTCGTCGATGAGATTATCCATACTGGTGAGCTGCCGGGTCTTCGCCAGAGCGTCCACCCGGGCGCGCAGGGCGGCGACGCGGTTGTCGCACACCAGGCTCATCCGGTCGATGACGTTGTGCAGCCGCCGCTTCACGTCCCCCGCTTCCGGCAGCGCCAGCTCCGCGGCGGCGGAGGGGGTGGGGGCGCGGAGATCCGCGGCGAAATCGGAAATGGAAAAGTCCGTTTCGTGCCCCACGGCGGAAATGACGGGTACGCGGCTGGCGGCGATGGCGCGGGCAAGCCCCTCGTCGTTGAACGCCCACAATTCCTCCAGACTGCCGCCGCCCCGTCCGATGATGATCACGTCCACGGGGAAAGATTCGTTGAAGGTGCGTATCCCGGCGATGAGCTGCGCCGGCGCGCTCTCCCCCTGCACCAGGCTGGGGAACAGCACCAGCTTCGCCAGCGGGAAGCGGCGCCCGGACACGTTGATCATATCCCGCACGGCGGCGCCGGTGGGCGAGGTGATGATGCCCACGGTGGCGGGGTACTTGGGCAGGGGCTTTTTCCGATCCTGCCGGAACAGTCCCTCCGCCTCCAGCTTCCGTTTCAGCTGCTCGAAGGCGATGTACAGCGCGCCCACCCCGTCCGGCTCCAGATCCGTGATGTAAAGCTGATATTCTCCGCTCTTCACCCAGGCGCGCACGGAGCCGGTGGCGATGACCTTCATCCCGTTCTCCGGCAGAAACTTCAGCTTTTTGGTGTAGCCCTGGAACATAACGGCGCGGATGACGCTGCCTTCATCCTTCAGGGACAGGTAAAAATGCCCGGTGCGGTGGTTGACGAAGTTGGAGATCTCCCCCTTCACCAGAACGCGGGAAAGCAGGGGATCCGTGTCGAGCTTTTGCTTGACGTATTCATTTAATTGTGTGACGGTCAGCGCGGATCGGGTATCCATTACATCTCTCCTGTCAACGTGTTTCGGCAGATCAGTGCCACGCCCACGGCGTTGTCCGAAGCCAAAGCGGGGGACGTGAAGTAGTAGTTGTCCCGGGCGAGGGCTTCCTGCAGCAGATAGGAGGAGGAAACGCCTCCGGAAAACAGGACGGGCAGGCTTTTCGCTTCCTCTCCCGCCAGGGCGATGAGCGCCTCCACGGAGCGTGTCACGGCGGCGAATACGAAGGCGGCGGCGTCCTCCCGGGACGCGCCCGCCCCGAGGATCTTCTCAAAGCGGTTTTCAAAGCCGGACAGGGAAACACCGTCCGCTTTCACGGCGGGGCGGATCTTTTCCGGGCTGCTGCCCGCTTCCGCCAGCTTTTCCAGATCCCTGCCCGCGGGGAACGGCAGTCCCATTTTTACCCCGCAACGGTCGATGAGCTGACCGGGGGTGATGTCCAGAAAGCTTGCCCGCCTTTCCACGGCAAAGCCGCTCTTCCGGGGGGAAGCGTACAGCAGCTCCCCGGTGCCCCCGGACAGATGCAGGGCGAAAAACGCCCCCTCCGGCAAGGGTCTGCCCGCCTTGGCGCTGCCGAAAGCGGCGGCGGCGAGGTGCCCCTCCTGATGGCTGGTCTCCACCACCGGCACGTTCAGCGCCAGCGCGGCGGCGCGGGCGGCATTCACCCCCGCCAGAAAGCAGGGCATATAGGAGCCTGCCGCGTCCCGGGGACGGGTGGAAACGCCCACGCCCGCCACAGCGGCGTCCGGCACGCTTTTCCGGCACGCCCACAGCGCGTCCGCCAGGATGGCGGACAGATCCCGGGTATGGCAGAAGAGCGCCTCGCTTTGGCGCATGCCCCGCTCCCCGGGCTTTACGGAAAGAAGCCTTTTGGACGAAAAGACCTCGCCGGCTCTGGTAACCAGAGCCGCCGAAGTCGTGTAATTGCTGGTATCGATCCCCAGGTAAACGGGCGTCATGCCTGCTTCTCCGCAAGCTTGCCCAACACGCCGTTGACAAATTTGCCGGCGCCGTCTTCCCCGAAGGACTTGGCTATTTCCACCGCCTCGTTGATCGCCACCTTTTCCGGCACCTGGTCATTTTGCTTCATTTCGTAAAGCGCCAGGTTCAGAACGGTGGAGACCGTGCGGCTCAGCCGGTCGGGACGCCAGCCCACGGCGGCTTGCGCCACCATACGGTCGGCTTCTTCCCGGAACGCCAGGGCGCCCAGAAAGGTTTCCCGGACGTAGGCGCTTTCCCGCGCGCCGTCTTCCTCACACCCCTCCAAAAGCTCTTCCAGCAGCGCTTCCGGATCCTCCCCCGGCTGAAACCGGGCGGCGAACAGCAAGGTAAAGACGATCTCTCTTTCTTTTCTGCGGGTCAATGCCATGGAACTACCTCTTTTCAACGATCAGAAGCAGTTCGCGCGGATCACCCCCGGAACTGCCTGTATTTTCTCCAAAGGAATCACTTCGTCGGTCTCCGCCAGGAGATACCCGACGCCCCCCTTGGTATTCTGCGCCTGACGGGCACCGGCAAAGAGCGCCGCCAAGCCTTCCGCCGCCTCGGTGCGGAAGAGAACGCCTACCCGGTGACCCGCGCCGCGGGGCAGGGTCAGGGCAGGGATATTCACGGAATGCGTAACGTTGCCGTTTTGCAGGAATTCCTTCACTTCCCGCGCCGCCATTTCCGCACAGTGATCTTCCGCCTCGGGGGTGGAAGCGCCCAGGTGGGGCGTGGCGATGACGCCGGGTTTACCGGCGAGAGCGGCGGTGGGGAAATCCGTAAAGTACGCGGCGATCTGCCCGCTTTCCAGCCCGGCGAGCACGTCCTCGTCCACGGCGAGATCCGCCCGGGACAAATTCAAAAGCCGAACGCCCTTCTTCATCTTGGCGATGTTCTTCCCGCCGAAGGTGCCCCGGGTAGAGGGCAGGCTGGGAACGTGGACGGAAAGGTAATCGCTCTCCGCGAAAACGGCGTCCATATCGCTCACCACCCGCACGGCGCTGTTCAATTCCAGCGCGGCGGTGACAGACAGGTACGGGTCAAAGCCCAGAACGTTCATCCCCAGAGCGACGGCGGCGTTGGCAAGCTTGCCGCCCACCGCGCCCAGACCGATGACGCCCAGCGTTTTTCCCCGAACCTCCGGCCCCTGGAAGCGGCTCTTTTCCTTTTCCACCTTCTTGGCGGCGTCCGCGTCCCCGGACAGGGTCTGCGCCCACACCATGCCTCCGAAGATGTTCCGGGAGGTCATAAAGATGCCGGCAAGCGCCAGCTCCGCCACGCTTTCCGCGTTGGCGCCGGGGGTGTTGAACACCACCACGCCCTTGTCGGTGCAGGCGTCCAGCGGGATATTATTCACCCCGGCGCCCGCCCGGGCGATGGCTTTCAGCGTGTCGGGAAAAACGACGTCGTGCAAGGGAGCGCTGCGGACGATGATGGCGTCCTCCTGCTCCACCTGCTCCCCCACTTCCCAGTCGCCGGGCAAGCGGGCGAGTCCCGAAGGAGCGATCTTATTATAAAGCTTTATTTTCATTTTGTACACCCTTTTGCATAAATTTCGGAAAAATTCTGAATAAAATCACAAAGTTTCACAACACCCTCGTAAGGCATGGCGTTATAGATGGAGGCGCGCATACCGCCCGCTTTCCGGTGACCCGCCAGGGAGACCAGACCCGCCTTCGCCGCCTCCGCCACGAAGAGCTTGTCCAGGTCGGGATCGGCGGTGTGGAAGGTGACGTTCATCAGGGAGCGGCTGTCCTTTTGCGCGTTGAGGGTGAAGAGGGGCGCCTGCTCCAGCGTTTGATACAGAAGCGCCGCTTTCTTTTCGTTGCGCGCCTTCATGGCGGCGAGTCCCCCGGTCTCCTCCACCCAGCGGAAGACCAGTCCCGCCACGTAGATCGCCCAGCAGGGCGGGGTGTTGTACATACTGCCCGCGTCCGCCTGGGTCTTGTAGTCCAGCATCACCGGGGTCTCGGGACGGGACGCGCCCAGAAGATCCTCCCGGACGACCACCACGGTCAAACCGGCGGGGCCGATGTTTTTCTGCGCGCCGGCGTAGATGAGCCCGAATTTGGAAACGTCCACCGGCTCGGACATGATGCAGCTGGACATATCCGCCACCAGCGTGACGTCCCCCGCATCGGGAACGGCGGCAAAATGCGTGCCGAACACGGTGTTGTTGTAACAGACGTGGAGATAATCCGTACCGGGGCGCAGATCCTTCTTCGTAAAGGCGGGGATGCGGTCAAAATTCGTATCCTCGGAAGAGGCGATGCACGCCGCGTCGCCGAAGCGCCGCGCCTCTTTAAACGCCTTGCCGGAGAACAGACCGGACACCACGTAGTCCGCCTTGCCCGTTTTCATCAGATTCAGCGGCACAGCGGAGAACTGCGTGGAAGCGCCGCCCTGGAGGAACAGTACCTTGTAGTTGTCCGGCACACCCATGACGCGGCGGAAGGTGGCTTCCGCCTCCTCGGCGATCTTTTTGAAAACGGAGCCCCGGTGGCTCATTTCCATCACGCTCATCCCGCTGCCCTGATAATTGATGAGATCCCGGGCGGCTTCCTCCAGCACCGGCAGGGGCAGATTGCCCGGACCGGCGGCGAAGTTGAACACCCGATCGTATTTGTTTTCCATAGTCTTGCCTCGTTTCTGTTTCTCTTGTTCCCTTTGCCAAGGGATCGCACTGCCCCATTATAGCACCGGGGCAGGCAATGTCAAGGCTTTTTTCTCTCTATTTGGTAGATTATTAAAATAATTTATGAACTTTTCTACTGATAAGAGATTTTTGAACGCTTTTCGGAGGTTTTTGCCCCTTCCGGACAAAAGAAAGCCCCGGCGGGACGGAGGATCGCTCCCTTGTTCCGCCGGAGTGGGGTCAAGCCGGATCGCGCGCGGGCGGCTTATTTATGAAAAGTAAAAGTGGTATCCAGCACGGTGAAGGCAGAGCCGCTGGCAAGCAGGGCTTCCACTTTCAAGCCGTAGGTCTTCCCGTCCTCGCACTTGCGCCCCGCGTTAGGCGTGGGAAGAGTCGCCAGATTGTACCGGGAGACGGTGCCGTTTTCGATCTCCGCTCTCCCCAAAACCTTCTTGCTTTCCGCCAGGACGGTATCTCCGTCCGTCACGACGGCGCGGACGGTGATGATCTTATAATCGGAAGAAAGGGTGATCTTCTGCAGATCCGCCAGGCTCTCCACCCCCTCCGTTCCCTCGGCGGAAACGGACGGCACGACGTAGGGCTTGGCGCCGGTGAATTCCGCGGCGGTCACGGGGATATAGGAGCCGGAGAGCAGCTTGGCAAAGGTCATCTGCTGAGAAACGTGCCCGGCATAATGTACCTTCTGCCCGTCCACGGTGGTCACAAAGGGCTCGTCCTTTTTCATGGCGCCCTTGTGCTGATCCTGGATGGTGATGTAGCTTTCCTCCCGGTTGACGGTGCCGTCGGCGTTATACACCACGTGGGCGGGCTCGATCGCCATCTGGGCGTGGGAGCCGGAGGCTTCTTCGTTCGCCACGGAGATCAGCCCGTCCGCAGGCAGGACGGCGGCGTACGCCTGCAGGATCGCCTCCTCCCCGTTGTCCTCGATGATCTGCCGGGTGGTGTGCTGCCGGTAGTCCGCCAGAGCCGGATCCACCCGGTAGCCCCCCACGGGCAGACAACCGTGGGCGGGAGTCATCAGATAGGTGGTGTTCCAGTCGATGGAGGTGACCACCGACGACCAGCCCCACATCACGGAAGCGGCGCAGGAGTTGCCCAGAAAGCCCTGGATGTCGCCGTTCACGCCGCTCATTTTGCCGGTGTTGAAATCGTAATACTGCAGCCACTGAAGAAGCCCGGAGCCGCTCTGGGTATAGGGCAAGCCGGCGTAGACCTCCCGGGAATTGATGTTGAACTCCCCGCCGTCGCCGTTGAGGTAGGAAAAGCTCTTGTCCACGTACCACTGAACGGTCAATTCGTCCCGCATGGCTTTCACCGCCATGGCGCGGATCTCGTCCGTGGAAGCCCCCGCGGGCAGGGTGTAATCCGGGATGCCGGGCATGGGCGATCCCACCCGGCGCTCTTCCGGCGGCGTTGCGACCGGCGTCTCCCCGGTTGTCGCCGTAGAGGCGGCGGGGGCGGCGGTGCCGCAGCTTGCCAGGAGCGTCAGGAGCGCCAGCAGTCCGGCTGCCATCCGCATTTTTCTCTTTCTCATTCTGTTTTTCCTCCGTTGCTCGCTTTTTCCTCATCCCGGAGCCGTTCCGCAAAGCGAACGGTCTCCATGGCGTCTCTTCCGTAAAAATCCGCGCCGATGGCGGCGGCGTATTCGGGATTCAAGACCGCGCCTCCCACGGCGATCTTCACCCGGGGCGTCTCTTTCCGCAGCGCCCGGATGGTCTCCTCCATGGCGGGGACGGTGGTGGTCATCAAGGCGGAAAGCCCCACCAGCGCCGCCCCGGTCTCCCGGGCGGCGTCCACCACCCGTTCGGGGGGGACGTCCTTTCCCAGATCCGTGACGGTAAAGCCGAAATTCTGCAAAAGCAGCTTCACGATGTTCTTGCCGATGTCGTGGACGTCGCCCTTGACGGTGGCAAGCACCACCGGCATTCCGCCCGCTCTCTCCCGGGCGGGAGCGGCGGCACGGATCTCCTCAAAGGCGGCGGAAGCGGCTTCCGCGCTCATCAAAAGCTGAGGCAGGAACAGGGTCTTATTTTCAAAGCCCTCTCCCACCCGATCCAAGGCGGGGATGATCTCCTCCCGGATGACGGCGAGACCGTCTCTTTCTTTCAGCGTCTCCCGACACAGGGCGGCGGCTTTGGCGCGCAGCCCCTTTTCCACCGCTTCCCGCACGGTGTCGGCGCCGTCGGCAGGCTTGCTCCCGCCGCTTGCCCGGGCGGTGACGGTGAAGCGCTCCGCGGCGGCGATGTAATCCCGAAAGCCCTCGTCGGCGCCGGTGAGCGCCCGGTAGCACAAAACCGCGCGCATCATTTCCCCGGACAGGGGATTCATAATGGCGGCGGACAGACCCGCCTGCATCGCCAGGGTAAAGAAGGCGGCGGTGACGCCGTCCCGGGCGGGCAGACCGAAGGAAACGTTGGACACGCCCAGAGAGGTGTGGCAGTGCAGCTCCTCCCGGATGCGGCGCACGGCTTCCAGGGTGACGAGAGCGGCGCCGGGGTCGGCGGAGACCGCCATGGCAAGGGGATCGAAGACCAGATCCTTTTCCGTCAAGCCGAAGTCCTTTGCCCGCGCCAGGATCTTCTTCGCCACGGCGAGCCGTCCTTCGGCGGTTTCGGGGATACCGGTTTCATCCAGAGTCAGGGCGATGAGGACGCCCCCGTATTTTTTCGCCAGGGGAAACATGGCGTTCATGCTCTCTTCGGTGCCGTTCACGGAATTGATCAGCGCCTTGCCGGGATAGCGGCGCAGGGCGGCTTCCATGGCGGCGCTGTCCGCGCTGTCCGGCTGGAGGGGCAGATCCGTCACCGCGCCGATCTCATCGATCAACCGGGGCAAAAGGGTCTTTTCATCCACCTCCGGGTCGCCCACGTTCACGTCCAGAACGGCGGCGCCCGCTTCCTCCTGGGATACGGCTTCTCCCAGAAGGTAGGCGAGATCTTCCTCCCGCAGCGCCTGCCGGAGTCGCTTTTTCCCGGTGGGGTTGAGCCGCTCTCCAATAAGAACCACCCCGTCCCCGAAGGAGACGGTGCGCCGGGCGGAGGCGACGGCGCAGCGATTCTTTTCCGTCAAAGGCAAAGGCGTTTCTCCGGAAAGCAGGGCTTTCAGCCCCGCGATATAGCGCTCGTCGGTGCCGCAGCAACCGCCCAGAAGCCGCGCGCCCGCACGTATCAGGGGGCGCATGGCGGCGCAAAAATCAGCCGGGGAAAGATCGTACACCGTCTCTCCGTTTTCCACCCGGGGCAGTCCCGCGTTGGGCTTTACCAGGACGGGAACGGAGGCGAGCTTCAGATAGGTTTCCACGATCGGCGCCAGCCCCTCCGGTCCCTGGGAGCAGTTCACCCCCAAAGCGTCCACGCCCAGCCCTTCCAGCACCGTCACCACGGTCTCCGGATCGGCGCCGGTCAAAAGCCTGCCGTCGGCGCCGTAGGCGTTGGAAACGATCACAGGCAATTCGCACCCCTCTTTGGCGCCGATCACCGCCGCCCGGGCTTCCGCCAGGTCGTTCATGGTTTCGATAAAGATCAGATCCGCGCCCGCCTGAGCGCCCAAGGCTGCCACCTGCCGGAAAACGGCGATGACCGTCTCCACGTCCGTATCTCCCAGGGGCGCGAGCATTTTGCCGCAGGGCCCTATATCCAGCCCCACCAGCACGTCCCGGTCGCCGATGGCGCGGCGGGCGCAGGCGACGGCGGCGAAGACGAGATCCTTCAACGCCGCCTCCTCAAAGCGGAAGGCGTTCAGCCCGAAGGTGTTGGTGAGGATCAGGTCGGCGCCGGCGTCCACGTAACGGCGGTGGACGGACTCGATCACGTCCGGGTGCGACAGATTCCAGCTCTCCGGCTTTTCGCCGGGCGCCAGACCCGCCCGCTGCAGCGCGGTGCCCATCGCCCCGTCCAGCAGCAAAAAGCCCGCCCGGATCCTTTCTTTCGTCGTCATGGATGCTTCCTCGTTCTTTCTTTCACCAGCCGGCTATGGCGGTGACGGTCTTGGTGGGGGTAATGAGCAGATTGTCCCCCAACGTCAAGCCCAGGCTCTTTTCCAAAGGCAGGGCGGCAAACACGTCCCGCTGCACGGAAAGGGGCAGATCCCCGTACCCCGGGCTGTACCGGGGGCGCAGGGGCACGTCTTTCCCGAAGTCCCGGCAAAACGCGTCGCACAATGTCTCCACCCGCTCCGCGCCGATGGCTTGGAAGAGCTGCGCCTTCGCCGGGGACAGGCGGGCGTACTTTTGCACCAGCCGATCCATACCGGCGCCTACGGTGGCGGCGAACAGGACGATCCTTTCACAGCCCAGAAGATTGCGCGCCAGATCCCGGGACGGGGTTTTGCAAAAGCCCAGATCCATCCCCTCGTCCGTGAGAGAAACGGAGAAACACGCCCACGCCACCCGGTTTTGCACCGCCCCCGCCGCTTCCGCCAGGCACGCCTCCAGAAGGGGCGGCAGAACGCCACGGGGACAGCCGGCGTACCGGGCGATCTCCTCTTTGTTCACGGGCAGAGCGGGATAGTCGCAAACGCCCCGCTCCGTCATCCCAAAATTCCTTTCAGCTGACGCAGGATGGCGCGCGCCACCTCCGGCTTGTTCATGGTATACACGTGGACGTGGTCGATGCCGTTGGCGTACAGGTCGATGATCTGATCCGCGGCGTACACCACGCCCGCCGCCGCCATGGCTTCATCCCGGTCGCCGAAGGCGTCCACCAGGCTCAGAAAGCGCCGGGGCACGAAGGCGCCGGACAGCTTGATCGCCCGCTCCACCTGCCGGGCGGCGGTGATGGGCATAATGCCCGGGATCACCGGGACGGTGATCCCCGCTTCCCGCAGACGGTATAAAAAACTGTAATACAGTCCGTTGTCGAAAAACATCTGAGTGGTGAGAAAATCTACGCCCGCGTCCACTTTTTCTTTCAGATAGCGGATGTCCGCGCGGCTGTTGCCGCTTTCGGGATGCACCTCGGGATAGCAGGCGGCGCCCACGCAAAAGTTCGCGCCGCTCTCCTTCAGATCCCGCACCAATTCCACGGCGTAGCGGTAATCCCACTTGCTCCGGTCCTGCCCCGCCATTTCCGGAGTCAGATCGCCCCGGAGCGCCATGACGTTTTCGATGCCCGCTTCCTTCATATCCCGGATGCGCTGCGCCACGCTCTCCCGGGTGCCGGATACGCAGGTGAGGTGCGCCAGGGACGGCACGCCCTTCTTTTCCCATATATTCCGGGCGATCTGGAGCGTGTAGCGGCTGGTGCCGCCGCCGGCGCCGTAGGTGACGCTGACGTAGGCGGGAGACAGATCGGCGATCTCCTCCACCGCCTTTTCCACACTTTCAAACGCCGTGGAGGTCTTGGGTGGAAACACCTCAAAGGACAGGGTCTTTTTTCCCGTATTCAAAAGGGACGTGATCTTCATGGCAGCCTCCTTTTCCCGCAGCCCTCGCCCCCCGCTCGGCGGGGGGACAGACACTTTCTCGTTTCAACTATACCACGGCAGGAGCGCAAATGCAAGAGCAAAAACGTTGCAAACGCACCAAAATTTTTCCGGCGAAAAAAAGGCTTGACAAAGGGGATCTTTTCTGCTATAGTATGATTCCGTAGCCGGCCCATTGGTCAAGCGGCTAAGACGCCACCCTCTCAAGGTGGAAACATGGGTTCGATTCCCGTATGGGTCACCATGCAAAAGTCCTCTTTTTGTCTGCCGGACAAAAAGGGGACTTTTGCAAT
>CAMPCJ010000036.1 GCA_946645685.1 uncultured Clostridia bacterium
CTCTTTACGCCCAGGCGTCCTGGCTTTTCGGGATGCGGATGCCGGAAAGCAGCGCGGCGTATTCCCACAAAAACCATTGACCGGTGGAGGGCTTGTTCCGGAAGGTGACGGGACGGGGATTGTCCCCGCCGCCGGAGAAGAGGTACAGGGTGATATACCCCTCCTGCTCCCGGGAATTGCTCTGCTCCTTCACCGAAACGGTGTAGGGCAGGGCGGGGGTGTAGTCGTTTTCGGGCTTGGCGCCGTCGAAGTAGGAGCGGGGAATGTAGTCCTTGCCGTCCATAAAGCGATCCCGGATGAAGTTCTCATCCATGGGCGACATGGGGCGGGGTCCCCGGAGAAAGTTGAGCATGGCGGCGCCCGCGCTCCGATCCTTGGCGTAGGCGCACAGAGCCGCCACGGTGAGGGCGGCTACGGCGGCGGGATCGGTGAGAGCGGCTTCGGGCATTTCCGCCATATTCTCCACCCCTTCCGGCAGGGCGGACAGGGTCACCTTCACGGTCTTGCCCGGATCGGCGGCGTTTTGCACCGCTTGCTTCACCGCACCTTGGGCGTCGTTTTGCAAATTCCGCCCGGCGGAACGGGCGGCATTTGCCGCCGCGTTCTTCGCCGCGTCGAAAAGCGAATCAAACAGTCCCATTACCTAGCGTCTTTTTCGTCAAAGGGATCGCCGCACTCGGGACAGAATTTCGGGGGATGAGCGGGATCTTCCGGCTCCCAGCCGCACTTGTCGCACTTGTAGAGCGGGGCGCCGGCGGGCTTTGGCTTGCCGCACTGGGTGCAGAATTTGCCCTTGTTCACCGCGCCGCAGGAGCAGGTCCAGCCGTCCTGACGGGGCTTGCCGCATTCGGGGCAGAACTTGCCCGTGGCGACGGCGCCGCAGGAGCAGGTCCAGCTGTCCGCGGGCGCTGCGGGAGAAGCGGCTTGCTGCTGCTGTTGCTGCTGCTGACTCATGGCGTACAGATTCTGGGTGTTCATGGCGGCGCCCTGATTCATCGCCATCCCCATGCCCATAAAGCCGGTCATGGCGCCCGCGCTGTTGCCGGCGGCGCTCTTCATCGCCTCCGCCTGCGCGGCGGTGAGGGTACCGGCGGCAAGGCCGGGATCCCGCAGAGCGGCGGCGCGCTGGAGCTCGCGGATCTTCTCGGAATCCTCGTCGGGGATGGTGACGGTGGCGAACGCCACGGAAACCACTTCCAGACCTCTTAGATCTCTCCACTTGGCGGACAGCACCTGGTTCATCGCCTCTTCCACTTCCGTGTTGTGGGTGACGATCTGATTGGGGCGCAATTCCAGCTCGCTGAGCTTGCCGAAGGCGGGCTGCAGGGCGCTGATGAACTCGGTCTTCAGCTGACCGTCCAGCGTTTCACGGGGATAGCTGTCGGCGACGTTGCCGCACACGTTGGTATAGAACAGGATGGGGTCGGTGATCTTGTAGGAGTACACGCCGGAGCAGCGCACCGCGGTATCCAGATCCAGCCCGATCTTGTTGTCCACCACCCGGAAGGGGATGGGGTTGGGGGTGCCGAATTTGTTGTCGATCAGCTCTTTGGTGTTGAAGTAATACACCCGCTGATCCTTGCCCGTATCGCCGCCGTAGGTGATGCGGCGTCCCATGGTCTTGAAGGTGTCCAGAATGGACTGCCCCAGATTCCCGGCGAAAATGCTGGGCTCGGAGGAGGTGTCGTAGGTGAATTCACCGGGCTCGGCGCAAAGCTCCACCACCTTGCCCTGATCCACGATGATCATGCACTGTCCGTCCGCCACGGCGATGCCGGAGCCGTTGGAAATGATATTATCGTTCCCTTTGGTATTGGAGGAACGGGAGGTAATGCGCTTCTGACCCTTGGTCATCAGGATCGTGGGGGGCAGCGCCTCACAGTAGAAAAATTCTTTCCATTGATCCGCCAAGGTACCGCCGAGGGCGCCGACGGCAGCTTTGATAAGTCCCATAGATCAAATCTCCTTTCCATGATAGTACAAAATGGGATCTTCCGCTCCCATTATAAACGAAGAGGGCTGTTTTCGTCAAGGCGTAAGCCCGTTTTTGCACCCGGGCGGGTTTTTGTTGCATTTTTCGGTTTTTTTCCGTTCCGGCTTGAAACGGACTTTGTTTTATCGTATAATGCAGGAAAGAACAGACAAAAAAGGAGATCCGCTATGGAACGATTTGCCCGCTATCTGTATCAGCCCGTTCTGCCCATGGGCAGGGACGGGAGATTGCTCACCGGCTCCAAAAGACAGTTGGATCTGACCCGGCTCCTCGCCTCCGACGGCACCGTTTTGCTGAAAAACGACGGCACCCTGCCCCTGGCGAAGGGCAGCCGCGTCTGCCTGTTCGGCAGAGGCGTGGGGGAATTTCTCTTCGGCGGCGGCGGCAGCGGCAGTCTCATCGCCCGGGGACGGGTGGATCTGGCGGAAGCGCTGCTGAAACGGAAGGACGTGGAGGTATTCGAGCCCCTGGTGGCTTTCTACCGGGACGCTCTTAAGGACGGCAAGGACTGGACGGAGGGGCTCAGCCCCCAGGAGACCAGCCGCGCCGTTCAATGCAAGCCCCGGCACACCCCGCTTCTGCCGGAGAAGCTTTACCGGGAAGCCGTCGCCTTCGGCGGCGCCGCGGTGCTGGTGATCTCCCGCTACTCCACGGAGGAAATGGATCGCACCGGGGAGGCGGGGGACTTTACCCTGCTGCCGGAGGAGGAGAAGCTGCTGGGGGATCTCTGCCGGGATTTTGATCGGGTGGCGGTCGTCCTCAACGTGTGCGGGATGGTGGACGTGACTCCCTTTGCCGACAATCAAAAGGTGGGCGCCGTCCTCTATCCCCTCTTCGCGGGACACAAAGCGGGGGAGAGCCTGGCGGATCTTTTGCTGGGGGACGCCTATCCCGCCGGACATTTGCAGGATACGCTGGCGCGCCGGGTGGAGGATTACCCTTCCACCGCCACCTTCCGGGAGAGCGAAGACTACGTGAATTACGAAGAAGACATCTTCGTGGGCTACCGGTACTTTGAGACCTTCTGCCCCGAAAAGGTGGTCTATCCCTTCGGCTTCGGTCTGTCCTACACCACCTTCTCCGTCACGGCGGGGGAGGCGAAGAAGGAGAAGAACACCGTTTCCGTTTCCGTCACCGTGAAAAACACGGGCGCCTTTCCGGGCAGGGAAGTGCCGCAGCTCTATCTTTCCGCCCCCCAGGGAAAGCTGGGGAAGGCGAAGAAGGTTTTGGCGGCGTTCGGCAAAACGAGGGAGCTTGCCCCCGGCGCAGAGCAGACCCTGCGCCTGTCCTTCGATCTGCGCTCCCTGGCGTCTTACGACGACTTGGGGCGGGTGGCGAAAAACGCCTTTGTGCTGGAAAAAGGGCGCTACAGCGTGCTTTTGGGGGTCAACGTGCGGGACTGCCGGGAGGCGTTCGCCTTCGACCTGCCCCGGGACGAGGTGGTCAAGCGCTGCACGCCGTATCTGGCGCCAACCAATCTGCCCCGCCGCTTGACCGCCAGCGGCGCCTATGAAGCCCTCCCCGTGGAACAAGAGCTGCCCCACCCCGTGCGCCGGGGCGTTTTGCGAAAGGATCTGCCGGAGGAGCCCATCAGTCTGGCACAGGCGCTGGAAAGCGACCGGCTGGACGGGTATCTCAAGCAGTTCAGCGACGACGAATTGGGCGACACCCTCTTCGGGCACCAGCCCCTGAACGCCTCCTTTACCGGGTGCATCGGGCACCTGGCGCTGCGGGGGGACAAGCGCAAACCCGGCTACATCCCCACGGCGGACGGGCCCGCGGGCTTCCGCGCCACCCGGGGGAGAGGGGTCTATACCACCCACTTCCCCTGCGCCAATCTCCTGGCGCAGACCTGGGATCTCGCCCTGGCGCGCCGGATGGGAAAGGCGGCGGCGCTGGAATTGAAGGAAAACAACGCCGGCATTTGGCTGGCGCCCGCTCTGAACATCCATCGCTCCCCCCTGTGCGGGCGGAACTTTGAGTATTTTTCCGAGGATCCGCTGATCTCCGGTGAATTCGCCGCCGCCGTGGTGAAGGGGGCGCAGGGAGAGCGGGTGGTCGCCACCGTCAAGCATTTTCTGTGCAACAACAAGGAGACCAACCGCAAGGAAAGCGACTCCCGGGTCTCTCAGCGCGCCCTGCGGGAGATCTATCTCAAGGGCTTTGAGATCTGCGTGAAGAAATCCCATCCCCGGGCGCTGATGACGTCTTACAACAAGGTGAACGGCGTCCGTGCCAGCGCCAACTGGGAATTGATCAACGGCGTTCTCCGCACGGAGTGGCACTTCGACGGCGTGGTCATGACCGACTGGGAGGTGTATTCCACCCTGGCGGAGGAAGTGATGGCGGGCAGCGACGTGAAAATGCCCAAGCAGGTGCTTTCCAACCGGTGGGGCCGTCCCGCTCACGAGGAGCCCTCCGTGGGCGAGCAGATCCGCTCCGGCGCCATCGACCGGGGCGCCGTGATCGCCTCCGCCCGCCGGATCTACCGGATGATGGATCTTTTGGAGTGAGCGCTTTTCCGCCCGGTTTTTGAAACATACTGCCCCTGTCCGGGGCAGTATTTTTTGCGCTTTTGCACGAAAAAAAACCGCCCCTTGCCCCGGCAATTGTCAAAGCTTGAAAAAAGTGGAAAATTCTCGGAAATGATTGCATTCCCGCAAAAAAACTGCTATACTTAACTTACTATACACAATACTAATCTTGAGCGAATTTTTCGGGCTTTGCCCGTGATCGGAGATGGATCAGTGAACGAAAACGGATTTCTTTGGGACAACGAGGAGGAAGCGGCGGAGCAAGCCGTGACCGCCGCCGAAACGGCTTCACCGGAAAAAACGGAAGGATCCGCGGAACCGGAAAACGAAACGGAGAGAGCCCTCGCCCAAACGGGGGAGGCGTCCGTCCCGTCGGAGGGATCTCCCGCGCCCCGGCGCCTGCCCCGCCGCGCCGTGCGGACGGTGGAGGAGACCGATCCCGAGAGCGGGGACGGCAAAAAGAAAACGGCAAAGCCCCGGGCACAGGTGGGGCGCGCCTATAAAAAAGCCCGGAATCGCAGGATCGCCGGGCGCATCGCTTTGAGCTTTTTCTCCCTGCTCGCCTTTCTCGTGGCGGCGGTGGTGCTCACCTGCCTGGTGCTGCTGAAAGCGAAGAGTGTGAAAACCACCGTGGCGGTCAGCGAAGAGCTGAAAGCCATGGGCGGGGAAGAGATCCGGGTGGAGGAGACCGGCACCGTCATCACCTCCGCGCTGGTGCAGTCCGCCAAACAGGCGAGCGCCACCAAGTGGATCCCCGGGCTGTTCATGAGCGGAGAAGAGATCGACGCCATTATGAAGGAGTCCAAGACCGTGGTGCATGAGACCCGGAGCATCGACACCCTCACCCCTGCCGGTCAAAGTGGCGAAGGGGACGGCGACGAATGGGCGGACGCCGTGGACGGCATCCGCTTTATCACCCTGACCAAACCGACCTTCCAGGCGTATCTGCTCCTGGTGAAGGATCCCGCCCGGGTCTTTGTGGGCTGGGGCGCCGACTATCAAGCGGGCGCCCGGGGCGGCATGAAGGTCTTCGGCATCGCGGAAAAATACGGCGCCACCGCCGTGATCAACGGCGGCGAATTCAGCGACGTGGGCGGTATGGGCACCGGCGACCTGCCCATGGGGCTGACCTTTTCTCAGGGTCAGCGGTACTCCGGGGACACCGGCAAGACCTTTATGGGCTTTGACAAGAACAACAACCTGGTGGTCAGCGAGGGGATGAGCGTTTCCCGCGCCACGGAGCTGGGCATCCGGGACGGCGTCAGCTTCCAGACGGGCAACGCCCTCATCACCAACGACGGCAGCAACGTCACCGTTCACTATGCCCCCGGCAACACCGGCGTGGCGCAGCGCACCTGCATCGCCCAGCGGGCGGACGGCACCGTGATCATGCTGGTCACCGACGGGCGCACGGCGCAGTCCCTGGGCGCCACCTACAACGACTGCATCGAGATCCTTCTGGAATACGGCGCCATCTCCGCCGGCATGCTGGACGGCGGCAGCTCCGCCATGATGTATTACCGCAACTACTTCGATCTGTACCATTACGACACGTCCCTGCTGGATGAATATCAGCTCCAGGGGCTGGTCAACAAATACAAGGCGTTTACCAAGCCCCGCACCATTCCCACCTATTTCGTCGTAGGGGAGGCGCAGAACAATGGATAATAGTAAGACAAGCCGCACCCTGCGGAGCGTCCGCCCTCAGGAGCCCATCCACATGCCTGTCAAGAAAGCCCCCGGCAAGCCCGTCTTCTGGTGGATCTACGGCGCCGTTCTGGTGGTGCTGTGCCTGTTGGCGGCTGTGGCGCTGATCCTTCTCAACAACTACCTCACCGCCAGTGAAGCCAGCCAGCCCGTCCACGCCGCCCAGGCGGTGTTCGACCGGTATTTCCCACCGCTGGACAAGGCGGATACCGCCCGGAAAAACGGGGTGGATTTCACCGAGGCCTTGAAGCTCTGCGGCTTTGAGGTCAGCGGCTTTGAGGACGTCGCCACCGTTTCCGCCGCCCTGCGGGATCAGGGCAAGGGCAGGGAGCTGTTCTATTACGCGGTGAATTCGGAAGAGGGCACCGCGCAGTATCACGTCAGCTACGCCGAGCCTACCCGGGAGGATACCGGGGACGACGGCACCATCTACGTCCGGGACGCCCAGACCATTTTCATCATGACCTTCATTCAGTCCGATGAACCCCTGGGCTTCGGCTTTCGCGGCTGGAAGCTGGAATCCCTCGCCCCCACCAATCTGATGGGCAGCGAGAGCGTGAAAGCCGTCATCCCCCATTCCTTCCATCTGACCCTGAACGGCAGACCCGTTGGAGAGGATCGGGTGGTCTCCTCGGAGCCCTCCGCGCTGAACGAATATCTGCCGGACGGCGCCGAAGGCATCTTCTGGGATACGTATCAGGTGGACGGTCTCTACCGCGCCGCGCAGCTCGCCTGCACGGACGAGGAGGGCAAGCCGGTCAGTCTCACCCAGGAAAAGGACGGCACCTACCGAGCGCCGCTCAACTACCGGCAGGATCTTCAGGCGGAATACGGCGACTTTGTGCGCCGGGGCATTGAGGAATACGCCCGCTACGTGCAGGACATCGGCAGCATCAACAGCGTGGCGCAGTACTTCGACACCTCCAGCCTGTTCTATCGGGAGACCCGCAGCACGCCGCTGCAGTGGGTCATCACCCCCAGCAGCTGCCACTTTGAAAACGAGACCGTGGATCAGTTCTACGCGTTCAGCGACGATCTGATGGCGTGCCGGGTGGATATGGTCCAGGTGCTGGTGCGGGGCGGTCAGGAATACAAGGATCACCTGGTCATGACGGTGTTTCTCCACCGGGTGAACGGCTCCTTCCGCATCTTTGACCGCAAGCTGGGCGCCAACTGAGGAGGACGGTATGAACTTAATGATCTTTCCTTTGCTGCTCACCTCCTTCGGGCCGGTGGACGCCTGGGACGTGGGCATCCTCGGGTGGGTGCAGGAATACCTTGCCAACCCCTTCTTCGACCGGGTGATGCCCGTCCTCTCCTTTCTGGCGGACAAGGGCTGGTTTATGATCGTGTGCGCCGTGGTGCTGATGCTCTTCCCCAAGACCCGGAAAATGGGCTTCACCATGGGGCTTGCCCTGGCGATGGGGCTCCTTCTGGTGAACGGGATGCTCAAGCCCCTCGTCGCACGCACCCGCCCCTACGTGTTGTATAAAGAGTTGTACGACTCCGGCGCCCTGCGCCTTCTGGTACATACGGAGACCGACGGATCCTTCCCCTCCGGGCACACCCTGGCGTCCTTCGAGGCGGCTTGCGGCGTGTTTTTGTGGAACAAAAAATGGGGGGCGGGCGCCCTGGTGCTGGCGTTCCTCATCGGCTTTTCCCGGATCTACGTCTGCGTCCATTACGTGACAGACGTTTTGGCGGCGGCGGTTTTGGGCTGCTGCTTTGCGCTTTTGGCAAAATTCATCGTGGAAAGCCTGTATAAGCTGGCTGCCCGACCGGGCGGCAAAAAAGAATTGCCCCTGCCCGAAGAAGCGGATCAAACGGAAAAATAAAAGGGAGAGCCACGCTCGTGGCTCTCTTTCTTAAAACAAAAAAGGAGACTGGTTATGGCGTACTACTATCCCGAAGCGTGTCACACCTTCAACGAATACCTTTTGGTGCCGGGTTACTCTTCCTCGGAATGCGTTCCCGCCAACGTGGACTTAAAGACCCCGCTGGTGAAATTCCGCCGGGGGGAGGAAGCGCCTCTGACGATGAACATTCCCCTGGTCTCCGCCATTATGCAGAGCGTTTCCGGCGAGCGGCTCGCCATCGCCCTGGCGCAGGAGGGCGGCGTTTCCTTCATCTTCGGCTCCCAGTCCGTGGAAAGCGAAGCCGCCATGGTGGAGCGGGTGAAGAACCATAAGGCGGGGTTTGTGGAGAGCGACTCCAACCTCCGCCCGGACTCCACGCTGGCGGAAGTGGTGGCTTTGAAGGAAAAGATGGGGCACAGCACCATGGCGGTCACCGCCGACGGCACCGCGGGCGGCGTTTTGTGCGGCATCGTCACCGGGCGGGACTACCGGGTGTCCCGGATGGATCCGTCCACGCCCGTCAAGGACTTTATGACCCCCTTTGAAAAGCTGGTGGTGGCGCAGGAGGGCATCACCCTGAAAGCCGCCAACGACGTCATCTGGGATCACAAGCTCAACTCCCTGCCCGTCATCGACAAGGAGCGCCGCCTGAAATACCTCGTGTTCCGCAAGGACTACGATTCCCACAAATCCAACCCGCTGGAGCTGCTGGACGCCGGCAAGCGGTACGTGGTGGGCGCCGGCATCAACACCCGGGACTATGAGACCCGGGTCCCCGCTTTGGTTCAGGCGGGGGCGGACGTGCTGTGCATCGACTCCTCCGAGGGCTTTTCCGAGTGGCAGAAGCGCACCCTGTCCTGGATCCGGGGGCAATACGGAGACAGCGTGAAGGTGGGCGCCGGCAACGTGGTGGATCGGGAAGGCTTCCGCTTCCTGGCGGACTGCGGCGCGGACTTTGTGAAGGTGGGCATCGGCGGCGGCTCCATCTGCATCACCCGGGAACAGAAGGGCATCGGCAGAGGGCAGGCGACCGCGCTCATCGAGGTGTGCCGCGCCCGGGACGAATATTTTGAGGAGACCGGCGTTTACATCCCCGTCTGCTCCGACGGCGGCATCGTGCAGGATTATCACATGACCCTGGCGCTCGCCATGGGCGCGGACTTTCTGATGCTGGGCAGGTACTTCGCCCGCTTCGACGAAAGCCCCACCGCCAAGATCAATATGGGCGGCATCTATTACAAGGAATACTGGGGCGAAGGCTCCAACCGCGCCCGGAATTGGCAGCGCTACGACATGGGCGGCGCCGCCAAGCTCTCCTTCGAGGAGGGGGTGGACTCCTACGTGCCCTACGCCGGCACCCTTCACGACAACGTGACCACCTCTCTGTCCAAGGTGCGCTCCACCATGTGCAACTGCGGCGCCTTGGATCTGCCGGAGCTGCGGGAGAAAGCGAAGATCACCCTGGTCTCCGCCGTCTCCATCGTGGAGGGCGGCGCCCACGACGTCATCCGCAAGGATCGCGCCGCGGAAATGATCAAATAAAGACGCCTTTTGCAAAAGGACGGTCGAATGCACGTGCATTCGACCGTCTTTCTTTTTTGTTTTCTATTTCAAAATCAACTCCAGGGGGCAGTGGTCGCTGCCGAAGACCTCGTCGTGGATCACCACGTCTTCCAGGCGCTCCGTCAGGTCGCTGGACACCACAAAGTAGTCGATGCGCCAGCCCACGTTCCGCTCCCGGGCGCGCATCCGGTAGCTCCACCAGGTATAGGCGTCCGTCCGGTCGGGGTAGAGGGCGCGGAAGGAATCGGTAAAGCCCGCCTCCAAAAGCCGGGAAAACTTGTCCCGCTCCTCATCGGAAAAGCCGGGGTTGCCCACGTTGGCGGCGGGGTTTTTCAAGTCGATCTCCCGGTGCGCCACGTTGAGATCGCCGCAGAGGATCACGCTCTTTTTCTTCGCCAGACCGGACATATAGGCCCGCAGATCGTCTTCGTATCCCATGCGGTAGGCGAGCCGCTTCAATTCCGGCTGGGCGTTGGGGGTGTAGGAATTGATGAGAAAAAAGTCCTCGAATTCCAGCGTGATGAGCCGCCCTTCGTCGCTGTATTTCCCGTCGATCCCGTACAGGACGTCCTTCGGCTCCTTCCGGGAAAAGACCACCGTGCCGGAATAGCCCTTCTTCTCCGCGCTGGACCAGAACTGACGGTAGCCCGGGGTGGGCACCTCCGCCTGCCCCTGCTGCATCTTGCTTTCCTGGATGCAGAAAAGATCCGCCCCGGCGCTGTTGAAAAAGTCCAAAAAGCCCTTGCCCAGGGCGGCGCGGAGCCCGTTGACGTTCCAGGAGATCAGCTTCATGGCGATCCCTCCTTTTTTTGATGAAAAAAGTATAGCAAAGAAACGGGGAAAAGTCAATTTTCATTCCGGCAAATGCGACTTTTTTCGCCGGGGGCGGGGGCTACAATGGAGAAAAAAGAAAGGAAGGACAAAGGCATGAAAGCCACCACGGCAAATTGCGGAGAGGATCTGGTGGTGCGCGTCTTGGGGGACGTGGATCACCACACCAGCGTGGGACTGCGGGAGGAGATCGACCGGCAGTTGGCGGCAAGCGCCCCCCGCCGCCTGGTGCTGGATCTCTCCGGCACGGAATTTATGGACTCCTCGGGGCTGGGACTGATCTTAGGGCGGTACCGGAAAGCGCAGGAGGCGGGGTGCGAGCTGGTTTTGCTGCGCCCCACGTCCGCCATTTTGCGGATCCTGCACTTAGCGGGGGTCGATGGGATGCTCACCATCCGGCAAGAAAAAGGAGGTCAGGTATGAAGGAGATCAGCAACACGGTGCGGGTGCGCTTTCCCGCCCTCAGTGAAAACGAAAGCGTCGCCCGGGTCATCACCACGGGCTTTCTGATGCATCAGGGCGTCACCCCGGCGGCGCTGGCGGACATCAAGACCGTGGTCAGCGAGGCGGTGACCAACGCCATCGTCCACGGCTACCGGGGACGGGACGGCGCCCGGTGCCCGGTCTTTTTGGAGTTGACGATGTACGCCGACCGCACGCTGGTGGTGAAGGTGCGGGACAAGGGCAGGGGCATCGAGGACATCGAAAAAGCCATGCAGCCCTTCTTCACCACCGACCGGGAAGGGGAGCGGAGCGGGATGGGACTGCCCATTATGGACGCCTTCACCGATCAGATGAAGATCACCTCCTCCCCCGCCGGCACCAGGGTGGTGATGAAAAAACGGCTGCCGTGACCGGATCGAAGACCCTCGCCCCCTGCCTGCCGGAGGACGAGGGCAGGCTCATCGAGGAAAACATGGGCTTGGTGAAAAGCGTCGCCCGCCGCTTTCTGGGGCGGGGATGCGAATGGGAGGATCTGGTGCAGCTGGGGGTGATGGGGATGATGAAAGCCGCCCGCCGCTTCGATCCCGCCCGGGGCTTTCAGTTCACCACCTTCGCCGTGCCCCACATCGCCGGGGAGATCCGCCGCTTCCTCCGGGACGACGGCTGGATCAAGATCGGCAGGACCGCCCGGGAAAACGCCCGGCGCATCTTCGCCTTCTCCCGGGACTTTGAGGCGAAAAACGGCAGGGAGCCCACGCTGGAGGAGATCGGGGACGCCCTGGCGCTGGACGGGGAGAAGATCGCCTTCGCCCTGGAAGCCGCCCGTCCCGCCGTGTCGTTGAACAGCGCCGACCCGGAAACGGGCTTTTCCCCGGAAATGACCGTGGGGCGGGACAACGTGGCGGAAGCGGTGGATCGCATCGCCTTGAAGGAGGCGGTGGAACGCTTGCCCCCCACGGAGAAAAAACTCATTTTGTGCCGCTACTTCCACGGCTTGACCCAATCCCGCACCGCCGCCCTTCTGGGTGTCAGCCAGGTGAAGGTGTCCCGGATGGAGAAAAAGATCCTGGCGTCCCTGCGGGCGTCTCTTGCCTCATAGCCCCTTGATAAGAACGAAAAAACGTGGTACAATAAGGAAAAGAATTCGTTTTCGGAGAGGGAAGTATGGCACAGAGTTTTCGCGGCGGCGTCCGTCCGGAAGGGCGGAAGATCCCCCCAAACAGACCCATTCAGATCCTTGCGGCGCCCTCCGTCCTGCGCCTGCCTTTGGCGCTGCCCGTGGGGGCGGAAGCCGTTCCCTGCGTAAAGAGCGGGGACCGGGTGCTGCGGGGACAGTGCGTGGCGCAGGCGGCGCCGGGACTTTCCCTGCCGGTACACAGCCCCGTTTCCGGGGTGGTGCGCGCCGTGGAAAAGGGCGCGGACGGCAGGACATATGTCGTGGTAGAAAACGACGGCAAAGACGAGCTTTCGCCTTCCGTCACCCCCTGGCAGTCTCTCATCAGCCGGGCGCAGCCGGAGGAGATCATCGCTTTTCTGAAGGAAAAAGGCGTCGCCGGGATGGGCGGCGCGGCGTTCCCCGTCTGGGCGAAGGCGGAGGGCGCCCGGGGAAAAGCCCGGGTGCTGCTGGTGAACTGCGTGGAAAGCGAGCCGTATCTGTCCTCCCTGCACCGCCTGCTTTTAGAGCAAACGGCGGAGGTGGTGGGGGGCGTGAAGATCCTGCTCCGCGCCACCGGCGCCGCCCACGCCGTCTTCGTCGTGTCGGACGACCGGGAGGACGCCGCGGAACGGGTGATGACCGAAGTGGCGGACAGTCCCGCCTTTACCGTTTCCGTGGTGAAAAACAAATATCCCCAGGGGGACGAGCGGCTTTTGATGAAGACCGTCCTGGGCAGAGAAGTGCCCCGGGGCAAGACGTTGCCCGACGCGGGCGCCGTCTGCTTCAACGCCGAGACGTGCCGCGCCGTGTACCGCGCCTTTGTCAACGGCTTGCCCCACATGGAGCGGCTGGTGACCGTGGGCGGCGACGATACGGACGGGGGCGCCGTTCTGCAGGTGCCCTTCGGCACCCCTTTCGAGGCGATCTTCGCCCACTGCGGTATCCCTGTGGACTCTTCGGCGCGCCTGCTGTCCGGCGGGCCCATGATGGGGCGCGTCCTGCCCTCCCTGCAAACGCCCCTTTCCCGGGAGCATACCGCGGCGCTGGCGCTGACCGCTCCCGCGACCTTTGACGAAAACGGGGTCTGCGTCCGCTGCGGCAGATGCGTGGCGGTGTGCCCCATGCGCCTGATGCCCCTCCACTTTTTCCGCCTGGTGAAGGCGGGGAAGGCGGCGGCGACGGAAGGGTATTTTGTGACCGACTGTTCGGAATGCGGCGCTTGCGCCTACGTGTGCCCCGCCCGGCTGCCCCTGACGGCGGCGGCGCGGGAGGGCAAGGCGGCGGTGAAAGCCGCCCGTCGGTCGGGAGAGGAGGCGGCAGTATGACGCAAAAGATCCCCTCCCCCCACCTGCGGCAGGATTCGAGCTTCTCCTCGCTGATCCGCAGCGTGTTCATCGCCCTTGCCCCCGCCTTGATCTGGGGCTTGTACGTGTTCGGCTGGCGGGTCTTGTCCGTGATCGCCGTCTCCGTGGGGGCGGCGGTGCTGACGGAATTTCTCGTCTGCCGCTTCCTCTTGAAAAAGAGTGTTCCCCGGGACGGCGCCACGGCGCTTTCCGCCGTGCTGTTCGCCGCCCTTTTGCCCCCCGCCGTGTCTCTGTTCATCGCCGCCCTGGGCGGCGCGCTGGCGGCAGGGGTGAAGATGGCGTTCGGCGGCACCGGGAAAAATCCCGTCAATCCCGCCCTCGCCGCTGCGGCGCTTTTGTACCCCGTCTTTTCCGGGAGCCTTACCGCCTACACCGCGCCCTTCGCGCCTCTGCCCTTCTGGCGCCTCTTCTTCTCCCCCCAGGAGATCGCCTCCCTCACCGGGGACGCGGCGCCCCTAACCCGCTGGGCGGCGGAGCAGATGCCCCTGCAGGGGTGGTACGCGCTCTTTTCCGGGGACGTGCCCGGCGCTCTGGGCGCCGTGTCCGCCCTGCTGCTGCTGACGGGCGGCGTTTATCTTTTGATCGTGCGCGCCGCTTCCCCGGCGGCGCCCCTGTCCTTCCTGGTCACCCTGGGCGCCCTGGCGCTGATCCATCCCCTGGAGGGGGGCACCCCTTTGGACGCTCTGGTGGTCGCCCTGTTATCCGGCGGCAGCTTTTTGGGGGCGTTTTTCCTCCTCACCGACCCGGTCACCGCCCCCGTTACCCGGTGGGGCAGGATCCTCTACGGCGTCCTCGCCGGGGGACTGACCGCCCTGCTGCGCTCCCTGACCGGGGATCTTTTCGCCATGGTCTACGCCATCCTTTTGGCAAATCTGGCGGCGCGGTGGCTGGACTTCCTCTGCCGTCCCCGTCCCTACGGCGGCGCGCCCTTCGAGCATTTGAAAAAACGCGCCCCGCACCGGGAAAAGCCGGAGGGGGACAAGGCGGACTGACCGCCT
>CAMPCJ010000037.1 GCA_946645685.1 uncultured Clostridia bacterium
TCGCTCCGGCGAAGCGTTATTTTCAGTTGATCCGCAGGTCGCTTCCCACGAAATGCATCACTTTGAACAGACCCAGCAGGCGGGACGTGACCGCGGCGCCGTAGGTGCGTTCCAGATGCGCCATATCCAGGTTGGTGTTGATGATGGTGGGCAGATTGCGCACCGTCGCCCGCTCGTTCACCACGGTGTAGATCAAGGAGGAAGCCAGGGTGGAGGAAGGCTCCGCGCCCAGATCGTCCAGGATCAACAGCTCCGCTTCCAGCATTTGCTGAACGATGGTCTCTTCCTCGCTTCCCTCCCGGATGAACCGCTCCTTCTCCGCCCGGCTCAGCATGGTGGGCACGGACAGATATAAAACGTCAAAGCCCTTGTCAATGGCGCTCTTCGCCATGGCGGAGGTCAGATGAGTCTTGCCCAGCCCCGTGTTGCCGATGAGCAGCAGGGACGGGGCGTCCAGAGAAAAGCGCTGCGCCCATTTCATGCAGTCCCGGTAAATGGTTTTCATGGCGTCCCGGGCGGACAGGGACTTGCCGGGCAGAGGACTGTCGGAATAGCGGGACAGGTCGAAGTTGTCAAAGCGCTGCCGCTCCAAAAGCTTTCCCAGCCCGCTGCGGCGGTAGCCCTCCATCACGATCTCCCGCTTCATGCACGGGCACATTTTTCCGTCCACAAAGCCCGTGTCGCCGCACTTGTCACAGCGGCGCTTCACCGCGTCGTAATCGGCAGGATACCCCGCCTTCTCCAGGATTTGCGCCCGCTTGGCGAGGAGGGCTTTCTGCCGCTCCCGAATGGCGCCCATCCGCTTTTCCAGCCCTTCTCTGCCTTGAAAAGCGGCGTTCATCAGCTCCGTTGCCGTTTCCGCTCTCTCCCGATCCAGCGCCGCCAGCGCCGGAAGGGCGGCTTGCAGCTCGCTCTTGCGACGCATCGCCTGCATTTCAGCGGCTTGCCGCCGCTCTTCAAAGCGGGCGCTGACTGCCTCGCTGATCTCTCTTTTTCCCATTACAAGCCCTTTCTTTGACGCTCCACCGCTTTTTCAAAGGCGGCGTCCAAATCGTAACTCTTATCCCCCGTTTGCCCGGCGGCGGACGATCTGCCGAGGCGCTCCACGTCCTCGGGCTTGGTCGCCCCGGCGTCCCGCCAACTCAAAAGGATCTTGTGCATATAGTTGATGGAGGGCTTGGCGGCGGCGCTGACGGTCTTTTCATACGCCAGATCCAGCATTTCGTCGGAGAAATTCCACGCCATCCACTCATCCAGACGGGCGCTTTCCTGCCGGGTCAAAGCCCGGTCGCCCAGACCGAACAGCTTCCGGATCCGCCGGGCGAATTTCTCCTTCTGGGTCTGCCGCAGGTAATAGGCGTTCACCTTTTCATAGGTGGTCAAGCCCTGATCCTGAAAACTGTTCACCGCCTTGGTGATGTAGCGCAGATTGGCGTGACCCCGGGTGCAGCAATCCTCCACGATGAGCATCACCACGTCCGCGGGCATTTTCTGATAGTCCAGGTAGCTCCACACCCGCGCCAATTCCCCGGTGTTCAGCACCTTGTCCAGGCGCTGTTCCATAAAGACCACCAGATTTTTGTAGTCCGGATGGGATTTTGCCGCCTGTTCCAGATCCTGCCCGGAGTAAAAGGGCGGCGTATCCGGATCGGGAGGCAGCTGCTCCGGCTCCGCAGGCGCGGCTTTGGCGCGCAAACGCGGGCTTTTCCCGCCGTCCCCCGCTTCCAGCACGCCCACGCCCCGCCAGAACGCCAGGGCGGCGCGGACGTCTTCCCCGGGAAAGCTCGTTGCCAGCTCCCGGAGCAAGTCCTCCTCCGCCATAGCACCCCGGGACAAAAGGGCGGCGGCGCAAAGCAGCACCCGGGTCTCCGTGAGCCCCGCGGAATTCAGTTTTTCCAGCGCTGCGGCGGGCAGAAAGATCAGCTCGTCCGGCGCGGTCTTTGCCAAACGGTACGTCATATTCGTTCCTCTTGATTGAAAATGGGCGATCCGGTCGCGGCGGATCGCTGTTCGGATACTTCCCCACGATAGGAACAACATTGTACCATATTTTTTTCTGCCGGTCAATGACATTTACCGCCAACTTTTTCCCCCGTCCCGCCGGCGCCGACAAAAAGAGCGGAAACAAGCGCTTTTTCCACGGCGGCTTTCGCCAAACTTTTTTCGGAGAAGGAGGTAAAATGCGTTCAAAAGGAGGGGAAAAAGATGTGGAAGAGGAAGAAGCGGGGAGAAAAACTGCTGTTTCTGTCCCCGGAAAAGATCCAGGCGCGTCCGGTCTCCATTCGCCAGGGATCCCGGGACGGTATGCGCGCCCTGACGGAAAGCGTGGGGCGCTACGGCGTGATCGAGCCTCTGACCGTGCGACCCAACGGCGGCGGATACGAAGTGATCCTCGGCGCCCGGCGGCTTTTGGCGGCGCGGGACGCCGGGCTGGAAAAGGTGCCGTGCCGGGTGATCGCCTGCACCCAAAGGGAAGCGGTGGAGCTGGCGCTGGCGGAAAACCGGGGCAGAGCGTCCCTGACCCCCTTTGAGGAGGCGGAAGCCCTGGAAAAACTGTTGTCCTTTTTCCGGATGAGCCCGGGAGAGGCGGCGATCCGGACGGGGCTTACCCGCTCCGGCTTGAGCGGAAAACTGCGGCTTTTGCGCTTTTCCCCGGAGGAGCGGAAGATCCTTTTGCAAAATTGCCTGTCAGAGCGGTGTATGCATTCCCTTTTGCGCCTGCCCGACGATCAGCTTCGCCGCAGCGCCCTGGAGTTGGTGGTGGAGCGGGGATACACCGCCCGGCAAACGGAAAATCTCGTGGAAGCGATGCTGGAACGCCCGGAAGAGTTTCCGCCCCCTGCGAAAACGCCGTCCCGACGCCTGCCCCGCCCCACCCGCAAGATCATCGTCAAGGACGTGCGGATGTTCCTGAATTCCGTGGATAAGGTCATCTATCACATGAAGGAAGCGGGCGTCCGGGTGGAAGCGGAAAAGGAGGAGGGGGAGGACTGCTATACCTACCGCATCCGCGTGGAGAAGTGAGGGGGAGGACTGCTATACCTACCGCATCCGCGTGGAAAAGTGAAGAAGAATGTTTCACGTGAAACACGGAGGCGGTCGCGCTGACGTTCCCGCTGACGACTTTCGGCGGCTTTGCATTGACAAAGCCGCCGTATTTATGTTATATTATTCTATCCGATTGTGGGAATTTCCCGAACAGGCGGGAAATGTTATGATTCGCAACATTTCAAGGAGAAAAAGCGGCTCTTTCCCGGAGAAGCGGCTTTTTCGGAAGACATAAGGAGACCGTATGGCTCGCATCCTGGCATTTGCCAACCAAAAGGGCGGCGTGGGCAAGACCACGTCCGCCGTGAACGTAGCCGCGTCCCTGGGCGCCATGGGGCGCCGGGTGCTGTTTGTGGATCTGGATCCGCAGGGAAACGGCACCAGCGGCGTGGGGATCAACAAAAACAAGGCGCAGCCCTCCGTTTATGAGGTCCTGATGGACGGGATCCCCGTGACGGACGCCATTCAACAGACGGCGTTCGAGGGGCTTTGGTGCCTGCCCGCCAACGTGAATCTGGCGGGTGCGGAGATCCTTCTGGCGTCTTCCCAAGCCCGGGAAGGCACGCTGAAAGGCGCTCTCGCTTTCATTGAGGACACGTTCGACTACATCATCATCGACTGCCCGCCCAGCCTCGGGCTTTTGACCCTGAACGCCCTCACCGCGGCGCAGGAGGTCATCGTGCCCATGCAGTGCGAATATTTTGCGCTGGAGGGGCTCAGTCAGCTCTTATACACCGTGGATCTGGTGCGGCAGCGCTACAACCGGCATTTGAAGCTGGGCGGGGTGATCCTCACCATGTACGACGGACGGCTGAATCTGTCCCTGGCGGTATCGGCGGAGATCCGGCGGTATTTTCCGGATAAGATCTTCCGCACCACCGTTCCCCGGAACGTGCGGCTTTCCGAAGCCCCCAGCCACGGCAAGCCCGTTCTGTATTACGACCCCCACTCCAAGGGCGCGAAGGCGTATCAGGAGATCGCCGGGGAGCTGGACGAAAAGAAGTGACCGCCGCGCTCGCCTTTTCCGGGCGCCGAAACGACGGAACGTATTTTGAGAGGAATAGAAAACATGGCACGAGAAGCGTTGGGTAAAGGGCTTGAGACCCTGTTTGCCGTTCGCCCCGGCATGGAAAACGAAGAGGAAGAGGTCGTCATCACCGCGTCCATCGACCGGGTGTATCCGGATGAGGATCAGCACCGCAAGACCTTCCACGATGAAACGCTGAAAGAGCTGGCGGACTCCATTCGCGTCCACGGCGTTTTGCAGCCCCTTTTGGTGCGGAAATTCGGCGCGGGGTATCAGATCATCGCCGGCGAGCGGCGGTATCGCGCCGCCAAGATGGCGGGGCTGACGGAATTGCCCGTCATCGTCAAGGATTTCGATGAAAAGAAAGCCCGGGAAGCCGCCTTGATCGAAAACCTCCAGCGGGAGGATCTCAATCCCATGGACGAAGCCATGGGGTACGACGCGCTGATGCGCAAGTTCAACCTCACCCAGGAGCAAGCCGCCAAACAGATCGGCAAATCCCGGGCGGCGGTGGCGAACGCGGTGCGGCTTTTGAACCTGCCCGCCTCCGCCCAGGGACTGCTGCGGCAAGGCATCATCACCGCGGGGCACGCCCGCGCCCTTTTGTCCCTGAAGGACGAGGGGGTCATTCAGGATATGCTCATCCGCATCGTGGATCAGGAAATGACCGTGCGCCAGGTGGAGGAGATGGTGCGGGAAATGCTGGAAGGCGGCAAAACGCCCCGGAAGCCCGCCAAAACCGGCAGCCGGGACGAAATGCTCCGGGCGCAGCTGAAAAAGACGGCGGAAAAAGCCTCCGTCAGCCTGGGTCGCCGGGTCACCATCCGCCCCGGGGACAAGGGCAGGGGCAAGATCACGCTGGAATATGATTCCGGGCAGGATCTGGAAGGACTGCTCACCGCGCTCTGCGGCGCCGATTTTTCGCTGGATCTGTAAGGAACGTCCCGCCCCGGCGGGTGAATCAGGAAAGGAACAAAGTATGCTGGACATCAAATTCGTCAAGGAAAATCCGGAGCTGGTAAAAGAAAACATCCGGAAAAAATTCAAAGAGGAAAAGCTGCCGCTGGTGGACGAGGTCATCGCCCTCCACGACAAAATGCTGGACGCTCTGCACCGGGCGGAGGAGCTGCGCGCCAACCGCAACCGGCTTTCCAAGCAGATCGGCGCCCTGATGGGGCAGGGCAAGCGGGAGGAAGCGGAGCAGGTGAAGCGGGAGGTCTCCGCCCAGGCGGAGGAGCTGAAAGCCCTTTCCGAGTCGGAAAGCGCCCTTTCCGCCGAGCTGAAGGAAAAGCTCATGAAGATCCCCAACATCATCGACCCCAGCGTGCCCGTGGGGAAGGACGACAGCGAAAACGTGGAAGTGGAGCAGTTCGGCGCCCAGACGGAAAAGGACTTTGAGATCCCCTATCACACGGACATCATGGCGTACTTTTCCGGCATCGACAAGGAAGCCGCCGGCAGAGTGGCGGGAGAGGGCTTTTATTACCTGATGGGCGACATTGCCCGGCTCCACAGCGCCGTTACCGCTTACGCCCGGGACTTTATGATCGACAAGGGCTTCACCTACTGCATCCCCCCCTTCATGATCCGCTCCCAGGTGGTCACCGGCGTGATGAGCTTTGAGGAAATGGACGCCATGATGTATAAGATCGAGGGGGAGGATCTCTTCCTCATCGGCACCAGCGAACATTCCATGATCGGCAAGTTCATCGACACCGTGACCCCCGGGGAAAGCCTGCCCCTCACCCTCACCAGCTACTCCCCCTGCTTCCGGAAGGAAAAGGGCGCTCACGGCATTGAGGAGCGGGGCATCTACCGCATCCACCAGTTCGAGAAGCAGGAAATGGTGGTCATCTGCAAGCCCGAGGAATCCATGGACTGGTTCAACAAGATGTGGGGCTATTCCGTGGAGCTGTTCCGCTCTCTGGACGTGCCGGTGCGCACCCTGGAGTGCTGCTCCGGGGATCTGGCGGATCTGAAAGTGAAGAGCTACGACGTGGAGGCGTGGTCTCCCCGTTTGAAGAAGTATTTCGAGGTGTGTTCCTGCTCCAACCTGGGCGACGCCCAGGCGCGGCGGCTGGGCATCCGGGTCAAGGACGCGGACGGCAAAAAATACTTTGCCCACACCCTGAACAACACCGTGGTGGCGCCGCCCCGTATGCTCATCGCCCTTTTGGAGAACAACCTCTTTATGGAGGGGGACGAATACGTGGTGCGCATCCCGGAAGCGCTCCGTCCCTATATGGGCGGCAACGCCGAGATCCGCAGAAAGTAAGCGGGAAAAGGAAAGAGAAATGACGGACGTTCTGCATTCCCTGTCCGTTCTGTGGGTGTCTCCCGCCCGGGACGCCCTTGCCACGGTGCTGTGGTGCCTGTGGCTGGGGGTGGTGCTGGCGAGCGTGTACGCCTACGGGCGCGGGCGCACCCTGGGTCGGGCGATCAACGCCTTGAAAGAAGCGGGCGCCGAGAGCCCGGAAACGGCGAAAACGGCGTCTCAGCTGGGCTTGAAGGGGCTGAGGGCACGGGCGCTGAAGAGCCGGGATCACCTGATCGCGCGAGAGGGAGACGGCTTTTACCTGCCTCCGGAGACGGCGGAAAAGGCGCGGGCGGTGACTCGCTTTGCCCCCGCCGGGTGGTGGGGGATCCCGCTGACCGCCCTTTTGGGATACGCCCTTTTGGTGGCGGCGTGGTACGTCATCCCGCTGTTTTAGCGGGGAAACGGGAGAAAACAAGGAGAGAGATATGGCGCAAGCAAAACAGAAAAGCCGGGCGCTTTTGCCGGTGATCATTCTGGTGGCGATCCTCATCACCGTCGTTCTGGTGTGGCTCATTTCCCTGATCTTCGGGCTGGGGTATATGAAAACCGCCGCCGGGGTGAGGTTTTTGGGCAGGATCCGGGGCGGCGCGCCCTATAAAGGCACCGCTCACTACAGCGACGGCACCACCGCCAAGTACAACGCGGACGCCCAGACCCTCACCTATAAAAACGGGGACGTGTATACCGGCTCCGTGCGGGATCTGCTCCCGGACGGGCAGGGCGTTATGGCGTACAGCTCCGGGGACAGCTATGAAGGCAGCTTTGAGGCAGGCGCCATCACCGGCAGCGGCACCTGGCGCTACGCGGACGGCTCCAGCTACACCGGTGAATTGAGGGACGGCAAGCGCCAAGGAACCGGCACCTACGCCAACCCGGACGGCTCCGGCTACACCGGCACCTTCGCGGACAACCGCCGCAACGGGGTGGGCAAAGCCACCTACGCCAACGGCGACGTGTATGAGGGCGCCTTTGTGGACGACATCCGTCAGGGGCAGGGCACCTACACCTGGGCAAACGGCGACGTGTACACCGGCGCCTTCGACGGGGACGTCCGCACGGGCAAGGGCGTGATGACCTGGTACCGGGAGGACGGTACCCGCGCCGAGACCTACGACGGGGACTTTGTGAACAACCTGCCCGAGGGCAAGGGCACGTATACCTGGTACGAGACCGACGGCAACACCGTCGCCCGGGTCTACACCGGGGATTTTGAGGGCGGATTGATCAAGGCGAATTGATCGATCGCCCCCGGAAAAAAGATCTGCACACGGAAAAGGAGAAAAAGCCATGAAATGTCCTCACTGCGGGTACAGCGAAAGCAAGGTGCTGGACTCCCGTCCCACGGACGAGGGCGCCTGCATCCGGCGCCGCCGGGAATGTCTGAGCTGTCAGACCCGGTTCACCACCTACGAGCGGTTGGAGACCGCCCCCCTGGTGGTGGTCAAGAAAGACGGCTCCCGGCAGGCGTTCGACCGCACCAAGCTTTTGGGCGGCATCGTCCGCGCCTGTGAGAAGCGCCCGGTGGCGCTTTCGGAAATGGAGAAGCTGGTGGACGAGATCGAAGCCCGCCTGCGGAGCAGTATGGAAAACGAGGTCTCCTCCGGGGACATTGGGGAAATGGTCATGGAAGGGCTGAAGGGCGTGGACGAAGTGGCGTACGTGCGCTTTGCCTCCGTGTACCGGGAATTCAAGGACATCAATACCTTCATGGGGGAATTGAAGACCCTGTTGAAGGAGCAGGAAAACGCCGGCAAAGGCAGAAAAAAGAAATAAGGATCGCAAAGATCGGGCGGCGCCGCTGCCCGGTCTCTGTATGACCGGAACAAGATCGGGTCGCCCGACAAGGAGGAAACCATGTCTAACATCTGGCACGATATGAGCCCCAAGCGGATCGCACCGGAGGATTTCATCGCCGTTATCGAGATCCCCAAGGGCTCCAAGAAAAAATACGAATTGGATAAGGAGACCGGCTTTTTGATGCTGGATCGCATCCTGTACACCTCTACCCACTACCCCGCCAATTACGGCTTCATCCCCCGCACCTACGGCGACGACCTGGATCCCCTGGACGTTTTGCTTCTGTGCAGCGAGGAGATCGAGCCCATGACGCTGGTGCGCTGTTACCCCATCGGGGTCATCACCATGGTGGACAACGGCCGCAACGACGAAAAGATCATCGCCATCCCCTTCGGCGACCCCACCTATAACCATTACACGGACATCAGCCAGCTGCCGGCGCATATTTCCGAGGAAATGAACCATTTCTTCACCGTGTATAAGCAGCTGGAGAACAAAGAGACCATCATCAACGAAGTGGGCGGCAGGGAAATGGCGAAGGAGATCATTTCCCGTGCCATCACCAGCTACGTGGACACTTTCTGCAAATGACGCCGCTGTACAAGGATCCTTCCCGCAGCCCCGAGGAGCGGTGCGAGGATCTGCTCGCCCGTATGACCGTGGCGGAAAAATTCGCCCAGCTGCGGCTGATGAAGATCAAGAAAAGCGAGCAGGAGGCGGCGGTTTTGCCCCGGGAAGCCCTGGAGCGGAACGTGGATCGCTGCGGCCAGCTGTACAACAGCGACTCCCTGTCCGTGGAAAACCTGAACCGGGTGCAGAAATGGGCGGTGGAGGAAACACGGCTGGGCATTCCCGTGGCGGTACACGGGGAATCCCTTCACGGCTTCAAGCATAAAAACGGCGTGGCGTTCCCCCAGGCCATCGGGATGGCGGCGGCGTTTGACGCGCCCCTTCTGGAAGAAGTGGCGGAGGAGATCGGACGGGAAGCCGCCCTTGCCGGCACCCACATGACCTACGCGCCGAACCTGGATCTGGGGCGGGAGCCCCGGTGGGGGCGCACGGAGGAAAACTACGGCGAAGACCCGTATCTCACCGGAGAATTGGGCGTCGCCTACATCCGGGGCTTGCAAAAGAGCGGCGTTTCCGCCTGTCCCAAGCACTACGTCGCCCACGGCTCCCCGGAACGGGGCATCAATTTAGGGCCCGTTCACGCCGGAAAGCGGGAGTTTTTCGAGCTGTTCTTTCCCCCGTTCGCCAAGGCGATCCGGGAGGGCAAGCCCGGGGGCGTGATGCCCGCCTATTCCGAGTGGGACGGCGTGCCCGTACACGCGTCCCGGTATCTGTTGACCGAGCTGCTTCGGGAAAAGTTAGGCTTTGACGGCGTGGTGGTGTCCGACTACGGCGCCATGCAGATGTTCACCACCTTCCACCGCACCGCGCCGGACGCGCTGAGCGCCGGCAAAGCGGGGCTTTACGCGGGGGTGGACGTGGAAGCCCGTCACCCCTACGGTTTCGGACAGGAGCTGGAGGAAGCCGTGGAGCGGGGCGAGGTGCCCATGGAGGAATTGGACAAGGCGGTGCGGAGAGTGTTGCTCTTTAAGTTCCGCAGCGGCTTGTTTGACCATCCCTACATTGAAAAAGACGAAAGCGGCTCCTTCCGCAGTGAAGCCACCCTCGCCCTTGCCCGGCGGATCGCCCGAGAGGGGACGGTGCTGTTGAAAAACGAGGGCGTTTTGCCCCTGAAGGGCACGGAAACGGTCGCCCTCATCGGGCCCAACGCCGACAACCCCCAGCTGGGGGGCTATACCGCGCCGGAGGCGGTGGAGCATACCGTCACCCTGCGCGCCGCGCTCCGGGAGCGGCTGGGAGAAAAGCTCCTGTTCGCCCGGGGCTGCAGCACCGCCGGCGGCACGGAGGAAATGCTCCGGGAAGCGGAGGAAACCGCGCGCCGCGCCGACGTTGCCGTGGTCGTCCTGGGGGACAACGCCAACTTCTACGGGGGCATCGGCTGGGGCGACGCGGAGGAGGACGGCTCCGTCGCCGTCACCTGCGGCGAAGGCTTCGACGTGCATTCCCTGGATCTGCCCGGGCGGCAGGAGGCGCTTTTGGAGCGCGTCGCCGCCACCGGCACGCCCGTGGTGCTGATCTTGATGACCGGGCGCCCCTACGCCGTTTGCTGGGCGAAGGAACACGTTCCCGCCATCCTGCAGGCGTGGTACCCCGGGGAGCAGGGGGGGTACGCCCTGACCGAGCTGCTTTTGGGAGATGCGTCCCCCTGCGGGCGCCTGCCCTTCTCCGTCCCCCGCTCCGTGGGGCACATTCCCTGCTGTTACAACCACAAGCCCTCCTCCGGCGGCTATTATCACAAGCCGGGCAGTCCGGATCACGCCGGGCGGGACTACGTGTTTGACGATCCCGCGCCCCTGTTCCGCTTCGGGGACGGCTTGAGCTACACCACCTTTTCCTACAGTCCCCTTTCCCTGTCCCGGGAAACCGGTGGGGAGGAGGATCCCGTCACCGTGTCCGTCACGGTGAAAAACACCGGGCGGAGAGCGGCGAAGGAAGCGGTGCTGCTCTACGTCACCGACGATTTCTGCCGTATCACCCCCTTCGTGGAACAGCTCAAGGGCTTCCGGAAGATCGCCCTCGCCCCCGGGGAGGAAAAGACGGTCACCTTTACGCTGACCCGGGAGGCGTTTTCCTTCATCGACGAAACCATGGAAAGCGCCGTGGAAAAAGGCACCTTTACCCTGCGCGTCGCCGACAAAACGGCGAAATACGAGATCGTCTGACCCGGACGGAACCGGGAAATTCACAAAAAGCAAGTCAATTCAGAGAGGACAGTCATGAAACGAAAAGAGCAAAAAGAAGCGCCGGAACGGATCCAGGCGAGCCCGGAGACGGGTCTGAGCGCCGCCCAGGCGGCAGCGCGCCGGGAAGCGGGACTTGTCAACGTGTCTCACGAGAAGACGGAGAAAAGCACCCTGCGCATCCTGGCGGACAACACCTTCACCTTCTTCAACACGGTGCTGTTTCTCATCGCGGCGGTGTTCATCGGCTTCACCGTCTATCTGAACGCCACCGGGCGGGGCGACGTGGCAGCCGCCAACTTCGGTATCTCCAAATACGTGTTCCTCATTCCGGCGGTGATGAACATCGCCATGGGCACCTATCAGGAAATATCCAGCATGAAGGTGATCAAAAAGCTCCGCATCGTCACCGAGTCCAAAGCCCGGGTCATCCGGGACGGACAGACGGAGAAGCTGGACGCCGCCGAGATCGTGCTGGACGACGTGATCGCCGTGTTCGCCGGGGATCAAGCCACCGCGGATATGGAGGTGCTCACCGGGGAGGTTTACGTGGATGAATCCATGCTCACCGGGGAAGCGGATCACGTGAAGAAAACGCCCGGAGATACCATTCTTTCCGGCTCCGCCATCATCGCCGGGGACGCCCGCTGCCGCGCCGTCGCCATCGGAGACGATACCTACGCCGCCGCCCTCACCCGCCGGGTGAAGAGCATCGGGGGACCCAAGTCGGAATTGATGCGCTCCATTATGCGCCTGGTCAAGTGGAACACCGTGGGGCTGGGCGTGGTACTGCTGGTGGTCTTCACCACCCTCATTCTCAAGATCGCCGCCACCGGGGGCGACCCCTCCGTGTGGGACGGCATGACCCTTTCCCTCACCGATCCCGCCACCTGGTCGCTGATCTTTCTCACCGGCGGCTCCTACGGCATCGGCATGATCCCCTCCGGGCTGGTGCTCACCGCCTCCGTGGCGATGATGGTCTCCATCGCCGGGCTCACCAAAAAGAATACCCTCATCCAGGAGCTGTACTCGCTGGAAAATCTGTCCCGGGTGGACGTGATCTGCCTGGATAAGACCGGCACCCTCACCGACGGCACCATGACCGTGGTGGACGTGAAGAGCTTCCTTCCCGAAGAAGAGGTAGCGCGCCACGCCCGCTTCATCGTGGGCACCGCCGGCGAGCGGAACGCCACCATGGAAGCGGTCTTTCAGCGCTTCGGCACGGAAGAGGAGCCGGACGTGGCGGAGAAGATCCCCTTCTCCAGCGCCAATAAATACTCCGGCGTGGTGTATCACGACGGCAAAAAACTGCTGATGGGCGCGCCGGAATACCTGCTGCCCCAGGGCGACCCCGCCCTGGCGTACGCCGAGGAAAACGCAAAGCTCGGGCGCCGGGTGGTGGCGATGACTCTGGACGGCAAGCTTTGCGCCTTTATCGCCATTGAAGACCACATCCGGGACAGCGCGCCCGACACCCTGCGCTTCTTCCAGGAAAACGGCGTCACCGTGAAGGTCATTTCCGGGGACAACCCGCTGACCGTGAGCAAGATCGCGCAGAACTGCGGCATCAAGCACGCCGACCGCTATATTTCCCTGGCGGGGGTGCCCCTGGAGGAGATCCCCGCCCTGGCGGAGGATTACACCGTCTTCGCCCGGGTCTCTCCGGAGCAGAAGGAAGCCCTGGTGAAAGCCCTGCAAGCGAAAAAGCACAAGGTCGCCATGACCGGCGACGGCGTCAACGACATCCTCGCCCTGCGCCGGGCGGACAGCTCCATCACCTTCGCCAAGGCGACGGAAGCCGCCAAGTCCTGCTCCGACGTGGTTTTGCTGGATAACGATTTCTCCCACCTGAAGGAAGTGGTGGGCGAGGGGCGCCGGGTCATCGGCAACATCCAGAAGACCGCCACCCTCTACATGATGAAATCCGTGGCGGTGTTCCTCTTCGCCTTCGCCCTCATCCCCTTCGCCAAAGGGCAGATGTGGCTTTCCGTGGAAAACCTCTATATGCTGGAGGCGGCGGTCATCGGCACGGGCGGCTTCCTTCTGTCCCTGGAGCCCAACCGCAAGCCCGTGACGGGCTCGTTTATGACCAACATCCTTTCCCAGGCGCTTGCCGCCGGGGTTTTGGCGGCGTTCGCCGTGCTGCTGCCGCTGATGACCAACCTCATCCCCCGCGCCTTTGGAGCAGCCCCCTTCATCGCGGATACCAACGTGCGCACCATGATGACGCTGCTTATGACCGCGGCGGGGATGATCGTGGTGTTCTCCATGTGCCTGCCCTTCAGCCGGTACCGCGCCATCGCCATGGGGCTGTTGATGGGCACCGCCGGCGTGCTGGGCTTTATGCTGCCCGCCTCCTTTTTGGGCGGCGAGACCGTGGGGGCGGAAATGCTGGCGTTTGACGCCGCCGCCGGACAGAGCTTCTTCGACTGCGCCCTGATGCGGCAGATGTTCCAGCCCTGGAACTGCCCCGCCATCCAGAATCTCTTCGCCGACCGGAACAACTTCGTTCTGATCCGGATCTTCCTTTACGGCGCCGTGCCGGTGTATATCCTGGTGCGCTTCGCCGTGGAGAATCTGGCACGGAAGAATTACGGCAAAGACGTGAAGAAAAACCGCGCCTGGCGCGGCGCCCGCCGGATGATGCTCTCTTCCGGCTTCGTGCTGATCCTCCACGCCCTTCTCACGGCGACGGAGACCGTTCATTTCAACACCCTTCCCGCCCTTCTCGTGTCCGTGGCGCATCTGATCATCGGCTATATCGGCTATAAGCTGTGGCGGGATCCCACCAAGAAGATGATCCCCGTAGCGGCTGTTTCCGCCCTGGCGCTGGTGGCGCTCACCGTGGTCACCACGCTGATCAACCGCGCCGCCTTCCTGGAGGCGGGCAGTATCACCGCCGCCGTGGACGCCGCGGTCATTCCCCTGTTCACCCTGATTTACGCCCTGGGCGCCGCCTACGTCTTCGCCCGCCGGGATCTGGGTCTGGACAAAAAGCGGGACGCCTGATCGTGATCGACTTTCTTTCCGCC
>CAMPCJ010000038.1 GCA_946645685.1 uncultured Clostridia bacterium
GATTGGCAGTCTCTGTCCTTGCGTGGCAGTATGTTGGTATGATACGATACGCGCAAGGCAGAAAGGGGCAGGACGGACGCGGACGGCAAAGGGTCAAAAACAGGCAGGCGCCCCGAAAGCCGCCCGTTTCCGGCCAAAAGAAGCCCCAAAAAACAAAAAAACGGTCTGCCGCCGGGTTTTTCACAAGTTTTTCTTGCTTTTTTATTATATATATATTATAATAATATATAATTATAAGAGTGGGAAACTTTGCCCACGCCGCGGACCCCTGCCGGAGAAACAACAAAAAGGAGACGTTATGAACAAATACAAGGATATCTGGGCGCACGCCCTGGATTATCTCCGGGATAATTCCGATTTCTCCCCCGCGACCTACGGCATCTGGTTCAAAGATTTGATGCTGGAGGGGATCAGCGATTCCTTCCTGTACCTTTCCGCGGAAAAGCAGCATCAGGCGGAATACGTGTTCGCCATGTTCTATAAGCAGCTGCAGGCGGCGACCTTCAACGCCCTGGGCACCCGGGCGGAGCTGGTGCTTTTCTCCCGGGAAAAACACGGCGACAAGATCGCCGAGTACATCGAAAATCATAAAAAGACCGGCATCCTTCCCGAGGGCGCCAAGTGCCGGGAAACGGTCTCCGAGGAATTTGCCAAAGAGCCGCCGCTGTCCGAAGAGGAAGCCCGGCAGGTGCCGGAGCCCATCGGCGTGGTGATCCGTTCCACCATTCCCCCCGTTCAGCGCAAGAGCGGCATCGTGGACGAATACACCTTTGACAATTTCATCGTGGGCGAGACCAATAAGATGGCGTACAGCGCCTGCCGCGCCATTGCCAAAAACCCCGCGGAAAGCTGGAACCCCCTGTTCCTCTATTCCCCCTCCGGGCTGGGTAAGACGCACTTGCTCTACGCCATTTCCAACGAGATCATTCAGAACGACCCCTCCAAAACCGTTCTCTACGTGCGGGGAGAGGATTTCGCCAATGACCTGATCGACCATCTGATGGAAAAAAAGCCCATGCATTATTTCCGCCAGCGCTACCGCAAGGTGGACGTGCTTCTGGTGGACGACATTCAGTTCATCGCCGGCAAGGAGGCTTGCCAGACGGAGTTTTTCCACACCTTTGACGCGCTCTATCAGCAGAACAAGCAGATCATTCTCACCTCCGACCGTCCCACCCGGGATCTGAAGCATCTGGAAAACCGCCTGCGCACCCGCTTCGAGTCCGGCTTGATGGTGGACATTCAGCCGCCGGAGCTGGAGTTGCGGATCGCCATCGTGCGGAGCAAAGCCAAGTCCATGGGCATCACCATCCCGGAAAAGGTCGTTTCGTACCTGGCGGAAAACGTCAAGTCCAGCGTGCGCCAGCTGGAGGGCGCGGTGAAACGTCTCCACGGCTATTCCACCATCAACGCCCTGCCCATCACCATGGATCTGGCGAAGCAGTGCCTGGTGGACATCACCCCCCGGGAAAGTGTGGACGATCTGGTGCAGAAGACCTTTGACGTGGTGTGCCGTCATTACGACGTGAAGGTGAGCGAGGTGCTGGGCAAGCGCCGGCAGGCGAACATCGTCATCGCCCGCCACGTGGCGACCTTCATTCTCCGGCAGATCACGGAGCTTTCCTCCATTGAGATCAGCCGCTATTTTTCCCAGGATCATTCCACCTCCCTTTCCGCCATCAACAAGGTGGAGGAAAAGATCGCGGACGATCCCGTCTTTGAGGAGACCGTAAACTCCCTGATCCGGGAGATCAAGGAGGACTGACCCCTCCTTTCCTGCATATTTTCCTGTATAAATAGTGAATGAATTTTCCCCATATTCACAGGGTTTTCCACAGCTTGTGACTAAGTGCCTGTGCGGGAGCGGTGAATAAATCCGCCCCGTTTCCGCCTCTCTTTTTCCCCTTGTTGATAACTTTCGTTTTCCCCGGTCGATTTCACAAATTAGACCGTTTTCAACAAGGCGCCGGGGGAAGGCAGGGCAAGGCTTTTCTCCGTTTTCCACCGTTTGCCCCGCTTCTATTAAGACGACTACAGAAATACTTAAAAAGAAAAATAATTGTTTTTGGAGGAGATCACCATGAGGATATGCGCCGACAAGAAAACCATGCTGGACGCCGTTGCCCCCTGCCTGGGGACGGTCGCCACCAGAAGCGCCAGTGAAATGCTTTCCTGCCTGCACTTAAAATGCGACGAGGAGCAGGGAAAGGTGATCATCACCTCCTTCGACTACACCAAGGGCGTGCGAAGCAGCTTTGCCGCGGACATCCAGGAGGGCGGTACCCTTTTGGTGGACGCGCTGAAATTCAACGCCATGTGCCGGGCGCTTCCCGGAGATAAAGTCACGGTGGAAGCGGACGTGAATTTCAACGTCACCCTGTCCGCCGGCGGCGCCAAGTTCGAGATCGGCGGTCTGAACGGCGACCTGTTCCCCGCCATGCCCGTTCTGGAAGGGGAAAAGGGCTTTACCATGCCCCGGGGACTTTTCCGGAAAATGCTGCAGCAGGTGGTATTCGCCTGCGCCACCGTGGACGTGAAGCCCATTTTGACGGGCATTCTCTTTGAAGCGGATGAGGAAAAGCTCAGTATGTGCGGCTGCGACGGCTTCCGGCTGGCGCTGCGGAAGGAACACGGCATCAAGGGACTTCCCATCGAAAGCCGCTTTGTGATGCCCGCCCGTTCCGCCCAGGAGCTGATCAAGCTGCTGCCGGACGACGATGAGGAGATCCGCATCGATCTGGCGTTCCGTCATATCATCGTGTTCTTTGAGTCCTTTACCTTCTTCACCCGCTACGTGGACGGGGATTATATCGAGTATCAAAAGAGTTTTCCCAAGGAGACCAAGACCCACGTCACCGTTCCCATGGACGCGGCGCTGGGGTGCTTTGAAAGATGCGCCCTGCTCATTGACGAGCGGGCGCGCAGCCCCATCCGCTTTGAAGTGACGGAAAGCGGGCTTCACGTGGTGTGCCGCACCGCCAACGGCAGGATCGACGAAGAGATCCCCTGCCGGGTGGAAGGAGAGGGCATGACCGTGGGCTTCAACAACCGGTATCTTTTGGACGCGCTTCACGGCGCCGCCGGCACTGGCGCCGGCGAGATCCTGATGGAACTGAATTCTCCTTTGGCGAGTATGATCATCCGCTCGCCGGAGCGGGAGGATTTTCTCTACGTCGTGGTGCCCATGCGGCTGACCTGATGGAATTAGAGCAGATCAGCGTTCACCGGTTCCGGAATATCCGGGAGGCGTCTTTGACCTTCGCCCCGGGGACCAACGTTCTGGTGGGACCCAACGGGCAGGGAAAGACCAATCTTTTGGAGGCGATCTATCTCTTCGCCTGCGGCAAGAGCTTTCGCCCGGTGAAAAATCCCGATCTGGTGTGCCACGGGCAGGAGATGAGCGACAACCGCATCATCGCCCGGGCGGGGGGAGATCCCTTTGAACTGCGGATGCGCCTCCGCCGCCGGGGCGGCAGAGAGGTGTTGAAAAACGGCGTGAAGCTGGAGAAGCTGAGCCAGTTTTTAGGCAGCTTCCGGGTGGTCTTGTTTTGCCCGGAGCATCTGTCTCTGGTGAAGGACGGACCCGGCAGACGGCGGAGTTTTATGGACAGCGCCATTTGCCAGCTGAAGCCCTTTTACGCCTCCTTGCTGAATGAGTTTTTGAAAACGGAAGCCCAGCGCAGCGCCGTTTTGAAGGCGGCGCGGAGCCGTCCCGTCGATCGGGCACTGCTTTCGGTGTGGGATGAGAGGCTTGCCGCGGTGAGCGTGAAGATCGCCGTCTTCCGCGCCGAATACGCCCGGGAGCTGACCCGCCTCGCCCCCGGGGAATATGAAAAGATCTCCGGCGGGAAGGAAGCGCTTTCCCTCAAATATCAGTCCGCGGTCTACCGTCCGGAGGAGAGCCAGGAGGAGATGGCGCAGGCGTATCGCGCCGTTCTGGAGGAAAATCTGGCGTCGGACATCAAAAGCGGCTACACGGTGAAGGGCATCCATCACGACGATCTGCTTTTGTCCCTGTCCGGTTACCCCGCCCGGCTGTTCGCCTCTCAGGGGCAGCAGCGCAGTGCCGTTCTGGCGCTGAAGCTGGCGGAGGGCGTGGTCTCCCGGGAAAGCGGGGGGCAGGAGCCGGTGTATCTGCTGGACGACGTTTTAAGCGAGCTGGATGAAGAGCGCCGCCGGATCATCACGGAAGAAATGAAAGATCGGCAGGTGATCCTCACCGGCACGGATGAAAAGGATTTTGCCTTTGTGGATCAGCTGTTCCGGGTCCGGGACGGCTTCTTCACGTAAAGAGGAGATCGTATGAAAGGCGTATTTTGCGATTTGGGGGAGGGAACGAGCCTTCCGGTGAACAAGATCGTTTTGATCCTGGATCCGGAGACCAGCACCGTTTCCGCCGTGACCCGCTCGTTTTTGAAAAAATGCGGCGCAGGCGGCGCGGCGAAGGCGCCGAGAGCCGCTCTTTCCCGGGTCAACGCCCTGATCCTCACCAATTCCCACGGGCAGGACGGACTCTATTCCTCCGCCCGGTCTCCCGCGTTTCTGGCAAAACAAGTATAAAGGCGCCTTTTGCGCGCAGAAAGAAAAGCGTATCCCGATAACAACAAGAAAGGGCAAGCTATGGACAACAACGAATTCACCCGGGCAAGTGAAGCCTACGACGAAAGTCAGATCCAGGTCCTGGAGGGGCTGGAGGCGGTGCGGAAGCGCCCCGGTATGTACATCGGCTCCACGGGGCAGCGGGGTCTGCATCACCTGATCTATGAGATCGTGGACAACGCCATCGACGAAGCGCTGGCGGGCTTTTGCGATACCATCACGGTCACCCTTCTGCAGGACGGCTCCGTCTCCGTGCAGGACAACGGGCGGGGCATCCCCTGCGGGATCCATCAGAAAATGGGCATCCCCACCCTGGAGGTGGTGTTCACCGTCCTCCACGCCGGCGGCAAATTCGGCGGCGGCGGGTACAAGATCTCCGGCGGTCTCCACGGTGTGGGCGCCTCCGTGGTGAACGCCCTGTCCGAATGGATGGAGGTGGTGTCCTGCCACGACGGGAAGAAGTATTCCGAGCGCTTTGAACGGGGCAAGGTAGCCCGTCCCCTGGAATGTCTCGGGGAGACGGATCAGCACGGCACCTTCGTGCATTTCATGCCTGACTCTCAGATCTTCACCGAAATGGATTTCGACTATACCACGGTGCTGAACCGCCTGCGGGAACAGGCGTTCCTCACCGCCGGGGTCGCCATCGACTTCTACGACAAACGGGACTTCGACGGGATGAGCGATACGGAGTATCAGCTCTCCCAGGGAATGCTCACCGAGGAGGAAGAGAAGGACGAGGACGACGAAGAGCGGGAGGACGGCGGCTACTACCGCAAGGAAAAGGAGCAGACCTTCAACCACCTGCAGTTTGAAGGGGGCATCAAGAGCTTCGTTTCCTATCTCAACGAGAAAAAGCGCTGCACCCCCCTCCACGAAAACGTCATTTACCTTTCCGGGGAAGGCGACGGCTGTATGGCGGAGGTGGCGCTGCAGTACAACGACGGCTATCAGGACATGACTCTGTCCTTCGCCAACAACATCCACACCCCCGAGGGCGGCACCCACGAGACCGGCTTTAAGAACGGATTGACTCGGGTGTTCAACGAATACGCCAAGAAATACGGGTATCTGAAGGACGGGGACAAGAAGTTTTCCGGGGAAGACGCCCGGGAGGGCTTGACCTGCGTCATCAGCGTGAAGGTGGAGGAGACCCAGTTCGAGGGGCAGACCAAGACCAAGCTGGGCAACGTGGAGATCCGCCCGCTGGTGGAAAACCTGGTGGTCACAAAGCTGGGCGACTACTTTGAGGAAAATCCCGCCGTGGCAAAGCTGTTGGTGGAAAAAGCCACCGCCGCCGCCCGCGCCCGGGAAGCCGCCAAGAAAGCCCGGGAAGCCTCCCGCCGGAAGAGCCCGCTGGAAAGCGGCAGTATGCCCGATAAGCTGGCGGACTGCCAGGAGCGGGATCCGTCCAAATCCGAAGTCTTCTTCGTAGAGGGCGACTCCGCCGGCGGCACCGCCAAGGACGGGCGGGATTCCAAGTATCAAGCCATCCTGCCCCTGCGGGGCAAGATCCTCAACGTGGAAAAAGCCCGGCTGGATCGGGTCTATTCCTCCACCCAGATCGTGCCCATCATCCAGGCGCTGGGCTGCGGCATCGGGGACGAGTTCGACATCCAGAAGCTCCGCTACGGCAAGATCATCCTCATGGCGGATGCGGACGTGGACGGCGCCCACATCAAAACGCTGCTGCTCACCTTCTTCTTCCGGCACATGCGCCCCCTCATCGAGCAGGGACACGTGTTCTGCGCCATGCCGCCGCTGTATAAGGTGTATAAAGGCAAGCGCCAGGCGTACGCCTTCTCCGACGAGGAGCGGGACGCGCTGATCGCGGAAATGGGCGACAATACCAAGGCGGAGCGGTACAAAGGTCTGGGCGAAATGGACGCCGAGCAACTGTGGGAGACCACCATGGATCCGGAGACCCGCACCCTGATCTCCGTGAGTATCGAGGACGCTTACGCCGCGGATGAGACCTTCTCCCTGCTTATGGGAGACAAGGTGGAGCCCCGGCGGGAATTCATTCAGGAAAACGCCCGCTTCGTGGAAAATCTGGACATTTAAGGCGCGTTTCACAAACCGGCAGGGGCGCCGTTTTCCGCCGCCGCTTGTGGAAAAAGGCGGGTCGAAGAGCGTCGCAAAGAGGCGAAAGGCGCACGCATTCCGGGAACGGGCGGCGGGAAAAGGTCGGAAAACTTTTCCACAAGCTGTGGAAAAGTCTGTGTGAAACAGTGAGTTTCACACATTTTCCACCACTTTTTCCACAAAACGAGAAAGATCCCATTTCGTGAAAAAACGAGAAGGAAGTAAAGATGGAACTGAATTTAGAAGGACTGAAGATCGAAAACGTTGATATCGTCAAGGAGATCCGGCGCAGCTACATTGACTACTCCATGAGCGTCATTGTCGGCCGCGCCCTGCCCGACGTGCGGGACGGCTTGAAGCCCGTTCACCGGCGTATCCTCTACGCCATGTACGAGGACAACCTGACCCACGACAAGCCCTTCCGGAAATCCGCCACCACCGTGGGCGACGTGCTGGGTCGCTATCATCCCCACGGGGACGTAGCCGTGTACGACGCCATGGTGCGTCTTGCCCAGCCCTTCGCCATGCGCTATCCCCTCATCGAGGGGCACGGAAACTTCGGCAACATCGACGGCGACGGCGCCGCCGCTTATCGGTATACGGAAGCCCGTATGGGACGGATGGCGGATCACATGCTCCGGGACATCGACAAGGACGTGGTGGACTTCACCGCCAACTTCGACAATTCCCGGAAGGAGCCGGTGGTGCTGCCCAGCCGCTTCCCCAACCTTCTGGTGAACGGCTCCGTGGGCATCGCCGTGGGTATGGCGACCAACATCCCGCCTCATAACCTGAACGAGATCATCGACGCGGTGATCTATCTGATGGATCACAAGGACGCGGACGTGAAGGAACTGATGCAGTTCGTGAAGGGTCCCGATTTCCCCACCAGCGGCGTCATCCACGGCACCAACGGCATTGAGGAGACCTATCTCACCGGACGGGGCAAGATCCTCATGCGGGGCAAAACGCATTTTGAGACCCGGGGCAAGAAGGAATCCATCGTGGTGGACGAGATCCCCTATCAGGTGAACAAATCCAACCTGGTGGCGGGCATCGCGGATCTGGTGCGCACCAAGCGCATCGACGGCATCACGGATCTCCGGGACGAGAGCTGCAAGGGGAAGATCCGCATCGTCATCGACCTGCGGCACGACGCCAACCGGGACGTGATCTTAAATCAGCTCTTCAAGTATTCGCAGCTGCAGGAGACCTTTGCCGCCAACCTGCTGGCGCTGGTGAACGGCGAGCCCCGCACCCTGACCCTCAAGCAGATGCTCGCCCATTACCTGCGCTTCCAGGAGGACGTGACCCGGCGGCGCATCGAATATGATCTGAACAAAGCCCTGGCGCGCCTGCACATCCTGGAGGGCTACAAGATCGCCATCGACAACATCGAAGAAGTGATCCGCATCATCCGGCAGAACAAGACCATCCCCGAAGCCAAGGCGGCTTTGATGGAGCGCTTCGCCCTGTCCGACGCCCAGGGTCAGGCGATCGTGGATATGCCTCTGGGACGGCTCGCGGGGCTTGAGATCGACAAGATCCTGGAGGAAATGGCGGAAAAGCGGGCGCTGGTGGAAAAATATCAGGACATCCTCGCCCACGAGGAGAAGCTTCTCGCCGTGCTGAAGGAGGATCTGGAGGGCATCCGTTCCCGCTTCGGCGACGCACGGCGCACCGCCATCGAGGAGGCGGCGGACGACATCGTCTTAGAGGATCTCATCGAGAAACATACCTGCGTGATCACCATCACCCACGCCGGCTACATCAAGCGGCAGAACGTGGAGGAATACGCCATCCAGAACCGGGGCGGCATGGGGCGGCGCGCCCTGACCACCCGGGAAGAGGACAGCGTGCGGGACATCTTCGTGTCCAATTCCCACAACCTTTTGTTCTTCTTCTCCAACAAGGGACGGGTCTTCGTCCGCAAGTGCTTTGAGATCCCCGAGGCGTCCAAAAACGCCAAGGGCACCAACGTGGTGAACCTGCTTCCTCTGGAGGAGGGCGAAAAGATCACCTCCTTCCTGTCCGTGGAACGGGAGCGGATGGAGGAAGCCAAGCGCTTCTACGCCGCTCATAAGGCGCAGGAAGACGCCCTTGCCTCCGGCGCCGAAGGCGACGGGGAGCGGGAGGAGCCGTCCGACATCCTGGTCTTCGTCACCAAGAAGGCGGTCGCCAAGCGGGTGGGGCTGTTTGAATTTTCCAACGTGGTCACCACCAAGGGCAAGTGCCGGGAGCAGGGCATCAAAGCCATGGAGCTGGACGAGGGAGACGAGCTTCTCTTCGCCGCTCTGACCGACGGCAGCCGGGACATCTTCGTGGCTGCCACCAACGGACTTGCCACCCGCTTTGAGGAAACCAAGGTGCGCCGGATGAGCCGGATCGCCCGGGGCGTGCGCGCCATGACCCTGGCGCCCGGCGCCGACGTGTGCGGCGTGATCGCCATCGCCCGGACGGGGGAGGAACGGGTGCTTGCCACCATGACCGACAACGGCGTGGGCAAGTTCAGCCGCTTTGACGATTTCACCGCCCACAACCGGGGCGGCAAGGGAATGATCTGCCAGAAGCTGGGCGGCAAAGCCGGCAAGCGACTGGTGGGCGTCACCGCCGTGGCGGAAGGGGACGAGATCCTCATCATCGCCTCCGACGGCAACCTCATCCGGGTGGCGGTGGACGCCGACCGGATCACCGGCCGCGGCGCCGCCGGGGTGAAGATCATGAACACCGGCTTTGATAAGGCCACCGGGGAAGCCGACCGGGAGGTCATCGGCTTCCAGCGGGTGCCCGCCGTGGAAACGGAAGAAGCGGCGGAACCGGAGGAGACCGGGGAAGAGGCGTCTGCCGTGCCGGCGGACGAAGCGCTTTCCGAAGAACTTGAATAACGTGTACCTGACTGCCCGGGCGCTGCCGGATCCGGCGGCGTCCCGGGCGTTGACGGGGATACTTGCGCCCGCCCTGGCAAAAAAAGCCGGATTCGACGGCGGGGAAGTGGCGTATTTGCCAAACGGCAAGCCCGTTTTTACCGGGGAGGGCTTTCTTTCCGTCAGCCATACGGCGGGAAAGCTGTACGTGGCGGTGAGCCGCATCCCCGTGGGGCTGGACGCGGAAGCCCGCCGCCCGGTAAAGGAGGCGGTGAAGCGCCGCTGGTTTTGTGAAGAGGAGCGGGCGCAGGACTTCTTTTTCGTGTGGACCGCCAAGGAAGCCGTCGCCAAATGGGACGGCAGGGGGCTGTCCGCCGTCCCCGCCGTTCGGGTGACCGGAGATACCGCCGTCCTCGACGGCGCCGTCTTTTCCCTCGTCCGCCGGGAGGAGGGATCCATCGTCGTCACCCTCGCCGCCCGGGAGATTGTGGAGATCGTGACTGTGAAGTGAGGAAACGATGCAGGAAAAACGCTTTCAGAAGCGGGACGAGGGCTTTGTCTGCGCCCACTGCGGCGCGGCGGTTCCGCCCAACGGCGTCACCAGCCGGGATCACTGCCCGGTGTGCCTGTGGTCCCGCCACGTGGACATATTTCCCGGCGACCGGGCAAACCCCTGCGGCGGGATGCTGCGCCCCGTGGGGGCGGAGCCCAACGCCAAAAAGGGCTTTCTCATCCGCTACCGCTGCGAAACATGCGCCGCCGAATTGCGGAACAAAGCCGCCCTTACCGGAGAAGAGCCGGACGATATGGACAAGCTCATCGCCCTGACGGTCAGCCCCTGACCGGGCTTAAAAAAGCAAATCACATTGGAGGAAAAACCCATGTTACAAGAACCCTGGAAGCATCTGAAAAGCGGAACGGACGTGCGCGGCGTGGCGCTGGAGGGCGTTCCCGGTCAAAGCGTGGATCTCACGGAGGAGGCGGTGCGCGCCATCGCTTCCGCCTTCGTGCTGTTTTTGACGGAACAGAACGGCAAAAAGCCCGGGGACTGCACCGTCGCCGTAGGGCGGGACAGCCGGCTCTCCGGGGAAGCCATCGCCTCCCTGGTGACGCAGGAGCTGGCAAAGGCGGGCTGCCGGGTGCTGGACTGCGGCATGGCGTCTACCCCCGCCATGTTTATGACCACGGTGTATTGGCATACCGACGCTTCCATTATGATCACCGCCTCCCATCATCCCTGGAACCGGAACGGGCTGAAATTCTTCCTGCCCGGTGGCGGGCTGGAGGGCAGCCAGGTGGGCGAGATCCTGGAAAAATGCCAGGCGGGCCTTACCGCGCCCGCTGTCCCCGGCGGAACGGTGGAAAAACGGGACTTTATGGACGTGTACGCCGACGGGCTGAAAAAGATGATCCGGGACGGGGTCGGCGGGGGCGAAAAACCCCTGGCGGGCTTCCACGTGGTGGTGGACGCGGGCAACGGCGCCGGCGGCTTCTACGCGGAAAAGGTGTTGAAGCCCCTGGGCTGCGACGTTTCCGGCAGTCAGTTCCTGGAGCCGGACGGGCGCTTCCCCAATCACGTGCCCAACCCGGAGAATAAGGAAGCCATGGAAAGCGCCTGCGAAGCGGTGAAGCGGGCAGGGGCGGATCTGGGCATCATTTTCGATACCGACGTGGATCGCGCCGGCTGTGTGGACAGCGCCGGGCGGGAGATCAACCGCAACCGGCTGGTGGCGCTCGCCGCCGTCATCGCCCTGCAGGGGAACGAGGGCGGCACCATCGTGACCGACTCCATCACCTCCGCCGGCTTGAAGAGCTTTCTGGAGGAGTCCCTGGGCGCCAGGCACCTGCGCTATAAGCGGGGCTACCGCAACGTCATCGACAAGGCGGTGGAGCTGAACGAGGCGGGGATCAACGCGCCCCTTGCCATCGAGACCAGCGGCCACGCCGCCCTGCGGGAAAATTACTTTTTGGACGACGGCGCCTACCTCGCCACCCGCATTCTGATGGTGGCGGCGCAGAAAAAAGCCGCCGGGGAAAAGCTGGAGGATCTCATCGCCGCGCTGAAGGAGCCTGCGGAGGGGACAGAGCTGCGCTTTGCCATCCGGGCGGCGGATTTCCGTCCCGCCGGGGAAAAGCTTTTGGCTGACCTGGAAGAATATGGCAAAAAGAAAGGCTGGAACGTGGCGGACGACAGTTATGAGGGCGTTCGGGTCTCCTTCGGCAAGGGCGCGGGAGAGGGCTGGTTTTTGCTCCGTCTCTCCGTCCACGACCCCGTGATGCCGCTGAACATCGAGTCCGATACGCCGGGCGGGTGCAAGGTGATCGCGAAACAACTGATGGCATTTCTGGAAAAGCGTCCGGAGATCGACCCGTCGCCCCTGGCGGCGTATCTGGCATGATCACGAAGGAAACGATCGACCGGATCAACGCCCTGGCGCGGAAAGCCAAGTCGCCCCAAGGCTTGACGGAGCTGGAAAAAGCGGAGCAGGCGCGCCTAAGGAGGGCGTACATCGAGGCGTTCCGCGCCAGCACCGAGGCGGCGCTGTCCTGCATTGAGATCAAAAATCCCGACGGCACCGTCACACCCTTGAAAAAGAAACCGTAAAAACAAACCGCAAGGAGAACCCATGAAGCTTGAGATCGGTATCGGACAGGGCACCCAGCCCCTGACCATCCCCGAGGGGATCCAAACCACCGTTCTGACGCCCAACCCCGTTTCCCACAAGGGAGAGCCGGAGGAGGCAGTGCGAGGTGCCCTGGCAAACCCCATCGGCACCCCGCGCCTGGGAGAAATTGTCAAGCCCGGCGAAAAGATCGCCATCGTCACCAGCGACGTGAGCCGCCCCATGCCTACCTGGGCGGTCATGCCGGCGCTTTTGGATGAATTGTACGCCGCCGGGGTGAAGAAAGAGGATCTGACGCTGGTCTTCGCCCTGGGCAGTCACCGGAAACAAACGGAGGAGGAACAGCGCCGTCTGGCGGGAGAACGGGCGTTTTCCGAGATCCGCTGTGTGGATTCCGACCCGGCGGACGTGGTGCATCTGGGCACCACCGCCCGGGGCACGCCGGTGGACATTTTCCGTCCCGTGGCAACGGCGGACCGGGTCATTTGCCTGGGCAACATCGAATTTCACTACTTCGCCGGGTATTCCGGCGGGGTGAAGGCGGTCATGCCCGGCTGCGCCACCCGGGAAGCCATTCAAGCCAATCACCGCCGTATGGTGGAGGCCGCCGCCTGCGCCGGTCACCTGGAGGGCAACCCCGTCCGGGAGGATCTGGAGGAAGCCGGGAAAATGCTCGGGGTGGATTTCATCCTCAACGTGGTGCTGGACGAGCATAAAAAGATCGTTTACGCCGTGGCGGGGGACATCAAGAAAGCCCACCGCGCCGGGTGCCGGTATCTGGACACCCTGTACGCCGTGAAGATCGAGGAGCGCGCGGACATCGTGGTGGTCTCCCAGGGGGGCGCCCCCAAGGATCTGAATTTGTATCAGACGCAGAAGGCGCTGGACAACGCCAAGCACGCCGTGAAGGACGGCGGCATCATCGTGCTGGTGGGCTCCTGCAAGGAAGGATTGGGCGAGAGCCACTTTGAAGAGTGGATCCGCGCCGCCACCTGCCCCCATGATCTGGTGGAGCGCATCGGGCGGGAATTCATTCTGGGCGGACACAAAGCCGCCGCCATCGCCATGGTGGAGGAGCGGGCGAAGATCTTTCTGGTCTCCCAGCAGTCCCCTGACTTTGCGGAAAGCGTGTTCATGACCCCCTTTTCCACCGTGCAGGAAGCCTTTGACGCCGCCCTGGCGGAAAAGGGAAGCGGCGCGCGGGTGATCGTGATGCCCTACGGCGGCAGTACCCTGCCAAAGCTCGAGAGCTGAGGCGCCTCTTCCCGAAGAAAAGCCCCTGTCAAACCGTTGGTTTGACAGGGGCTTTCGCTTATCTTGCGGGAAATCATTGCACCCGGAAAAGGTGATAGACGCTGCCGGCTTCCCAGGCTTCCGGGAAGGAAAGCTCGTTTGCGTCATTGTCGCCGCTGTCCCGGTAGCCCAACACCACGCCGTCGTAGCCCTCGGGCATGAGGATGGTGTAGGTGTCGGTAAAGATCAGGTCGCCGTCGTCCTCAAAGTCGTATTCGTTGTACAGATAGACCTTCTGTTCCTTGCCCCGGAACGTGACGGTGTATTCCATATAAGTGTCGCCGTCGCTGTCCGTCCGCTCCCGGGCGGAGTCGAGCCATTGCTCGATGTCGTAGAAGTTTTGGGTCAGGGAGGTGATGACGGGGCCGTCCTCATCGTCCTCGTCCAGCGGAAAGACGCCTTGGAAGG
>CAMPCJ010000039.1 GCA_946645685.1 uncultured Clostridia bacterium
TTCCACCGTCGTCTTAGGGCCCAAAAAACAGACCGCTTGAAGCGGCGAACAAAAAAGAAAAGCGAAGCGCGGCTCCGCTTTTCTTTTTGCAAAACTCTTGCCAAGCCGGGTAAATCGTGGTAGGATGGCACAGGTAACCGTTGCCCCCCTACAGAAAGGAGCCTCCCATGTGGGAAAAGATCCCCGTCATTGACGCCCATTGCCACACCTACCCCGAAAAGATCGCCGAAAAAGCCGCCCACGGCACCGACGCCTTCTACGGCACCGTCGCCGCCCACCGGGGCACCCCGGAGGAGCTGTTGTCTCTGGACGAGCGCATCGACCTCTTTTTGGTGGAAAGCGTCGCCACGACCCCCAAGCAGGTGCGTTCCATCAACGAGTTTTTGGCGGCGACCGCCGCTTCCTCGCCCCGTTTGCGCGCCCTGGGCGCCCTCCATCCGGACAGCCCGGATCAGGAGGGGGATTTTCAGCATCTCCTGGAGCTGGGGCTTTTGGGCGTGAAGCTTCACCCCGACATCCAGCGCTTCGCCGTGGACGATCCCCGCTGCCTTACCATTTACGAGCTGTGCGGCAAGGCGGGCGTCCCCGTCCTGCTTCACACCGGCGATAAACGCTATGATTTTTCCAATCCCAACCGGCTGCTCCCCGTCCTGCGCGCCTACCCGCACGTCACCTTCATCGGCGCCCACTTCGGCGGCTATTCCGTGTGGGAGGACGCCGTGCCCCTCCTGGCGGGCACGCCGAATCTCTACGTGGATCTCTGCTCCAGTATGGAGTGGATCACCCCGGAGCAGACCCGCTCCTACATCCGCGCCTACGGCGCCGACCGGGTCATGTTCGGTACCGATTACCCCATGTGGGATCCCGAGACCTGTTTAAACGACGTTCTTGCCCTGGGCCTCCCCCGGGAGGAGCTGGAGTTGATCCTCCATCAGAACGCCCGGCGGCTGTTCCATTTGATGGAGGAAGTATGAAGATCCTGTCCGGCGTCCACAATCACACCACCTTTTCCGACGGCGCGGAAAGCGCGGCGGAAATGGCGGCGCGCGCGCTGGAGCTGGGCTTCGTTTCCTTCGGCGTTTCCGACCACAGCGACACCCCCTGGGACGACCCCGCCGACTGCCTGCACCGGGAAAACTACCCCGCCTATCTCCGGGCGGTGGCGGAGGTGAAGGAACGCTTCGCCGGCACGCTGGAAGTCCTCTGCGGCATCGAAAAGGATCGGGAAAGCGAGGTGGATCTGTCCGCCTTTGACTACGTCATCGGCTCCGTCCACTTTCTCCCCGGCAAAAGCGGCGACTGTTATTCCATCGATTACCCGGTGAAAAAGCAATACGATTTTCTGCGCTTCGAGTGCGGCGGCGACAAGCTGGAATTTGCCCGGCGGTATTTTGACGCCGTGGCGGATCACGCCGCCCGCTGCCCCTTCCCCATCCTGGGACATTTCGACGTCATCACCAAATACGGCTTGTTCGACGACGCCGGCGACGCCTATCGTGCCATCGCCCTCTCCGCCCTGGACGCCGTTCTGGAAAGCACCCCCTATATCGAGGTGAACACCGGCGCCCTTTCCCGCCACGGGAGAGAGGAGCCGTATCCCGCCGGGTACCTGCTGCGCCGCGTCCGGGAAAAGGGCGGCAGGGTCATTCTGGGAGCCGACGCGCACGCCGCCGCGGATCTGGACGGCGGCTTTGACCGTGCCGTCACTCTTCTGAAACAGGCGGGCTTTGACCGGGTCAGCCGCCTGCGCGCCTTCGGCTTTGAAGAGATCGGCCTATAAAAAGGACTCACGCTTCGGTGCGTGAGCCCTTTTTTTGATCCCCTGTTCAATCCTCTGCCAGCTTGCGCCCCATCAGGACGCCCATCACGGAAGCCATCATCAGCCCTCTCGTCCACCCGGAGGAGTCCCCCAGGCAATGGAGCCCCGCCACGTTGGTGTTGAAGTCCGTGTCCATTTTCACCTTGTTGCTGTAAAATTTCAGCTCCGGAGAATACAGAAGCGTTTCCGAAGAGGCGAATCCCGGCACGACCTCATCCATGGCTAAAATGAAGTTGATGATGTTGGTCATGGCACGGTACGGCATGGCGGCGGTGATGTCCCCCGCCACCGCGTCCGGCAGGGAGGGGTGCAGATTGGACTGATCCAGCTCCTTTTGCCAGGTGCGCTTGCCGTCCAGAATATCCCCGAAGCGCTGTACCAGAATGTGGTTTTCCGCCAGCATATTGGTCAGCTCGCCCACCTTCTGCGCGTAAGCGATGGGCTGGTTGAAGGGATAGGAAAAGTTGTGGGAGCAGAGAATGGCAAGGTTGGTGTTTTCGGACTTCAGCTCCTTGTAGGAATGTCCGTTCACCACCGCCAGCCCGTTGTCGTAGTTTTCCTGGCTCACAAAGCCGCCGGGATTCTGACAGAAGGTGCGCACCTTGTTTTTGAAGGGCTTGGGGTAGCCGATGAGCTTGCCCTCGTACAGGACCTTGTTCACCTTCTCCATGATCTCGTTGCGCACTTCCACCCGCACGCCGATGTCCACGGTGCCCGGCTGATGGGTGATGGCGTGTTCCGCGCAAATGCTCTCCAGCCATTCCGCGCCCCGCCGTCCCGTGGCGACCACGGTGTGCGCCGCCCGGATCTCCATCTGCTCGCCGTCCTTTTCCGCGTAAATGCCCAGGCACACCCCGTTTTCCAGAATGATGTTCCGGCAGGAGTACCCGAAAAAGATCTCCACCCCGTTTTCCAGAAGATACTGCTCAATGGCGTGGTAAATACCCTGCGCCTTTTCCGTGCCCAGGTGACGGATGGGACAGTCCACCAGCTTCAGCCCCGCCTTGATGGCGCGCTTGCGGATCTCCTTCAGCGCCTCGGCGTCAGAGATGCCCTCCACGTGGGTGTCCGCCCCGAATTCCAGATAGATCTTGTCCGTGTAGTCGATGGTCTTCTGCGCCGTTTCCGCGCCGATGAGATCCGGCAGATCGCCGCCCACCTCATGGCTCAGGGACAGCTTCCCGTCGGAGAAAGCCCCCGCCCCGGAAAACCCGGTGGTGATATGACAGAAGGGCTTGCAGTTCATACACTTGCCCGTCTTGTTTTTCGGGCAGGAACGCTTCTCGATGGGCGCGCCCTGCTCCACGATCACGATGTGCTTTTTCGATCCCTTCCGGATCATTTCCATGGCGGTAAAGATCCCCGCGGGTCCCGCGCCGACGATCACAACGTCTGTTTTCACACTCTCGTCTCCTTTGTTCCCCGGTGCGCCCGGGGCTGATCATCCCGGCTTTTCGGCAAAAGCGCCGAAAGCCCAAACCAATATAGTTTACACCTCTTTTGCAAATTTGTCAATCGCCGCCGATTTGACAAACCCGACCGACGGGGGTATAATCAAAGCACTGTAAAACGAAAGGGAGGAACGCAATGGGACGAATCATTCAAATGCGCTGGCGGGACGGCAAGCGCGGCGCCTTTACCACCAGCTATGACGACGGCCGTATGGAGGATTTTCGCCTGGCGGCTCTGATGCGGCAAAACGGGATCAAGGGAACGTTCAACGTGAACACCGGGCTTTTCTGGGCGGAGGATAAGCCCGACCCGGCGGAAAACCCCCTCCACCGGCGGATGCGCCGCTCGGAATTTTTGCGCTTCGCCCGGGAATACCGGGACGTGGCGGAGATCGCCGTTCACGGCGTCACCCACCCGGATCTGTCCACCCTGTCCGCCGGGCAGGTCGTCCGGGAGGTCATCGACGACCGCGCCGCCCTGGAGCGGGATCTGGGCGTCATTTGCCGGGGCATGGCGTATCCCTACGGCAGAACGAGCGATACCGCCGTTTCCGCCATCGCCGCCTGCGGCATCGCCTACAGCCGCACCATCCGCGCGACCATGAGCTTTGATCTACCCGAGGACTGGCTCCGGCTCTGCCCCACCTGCCACCATACCGCCCCGGAGCTTTTCGATCTGCTGGCGGCGTTCCGGGAAGAGGCAGCCAACGTAAAAGGGAAGCCCCTCCTCTTTTATCTGTGGGGGCACGCCTATGAGTTTGACGACAATGACGACTGGGACCGCATCGGGGAATTCCTGCAAAAAGCCGGCGGGGATCCCAACGTCTGGTACGCCACCAACATCGAGATCGCCGATTACGTGAAGGCGTATCAGTCCCTGATCTGGTCGGCGGACGGCACGCTGGTCACCAATCCCACCGCCACGCCCCTTTGGTTCCGTGACGTGAGGAAGGTCATCGGAAACGAAAAGAAAGACTACCGGGTGGATCCCGGAGAAACGGTGGAAGTGCGTTTGCCGTGAAACTCATCATTGCCTCCGGCAACCCCGGCAAGATCCGAGAGATCCGGGAGATCCTCGCCGGGAAGTTCGACGAGATCGTGTCCATGAAGGACGCCGGCATCCTCCACGAAACCGTGGAAGACGGCGAAACCTTCGCGCAGAACGCGGAGAAGAAGGCGCGGGAGATCATGGCGCTTTCCGGCTGCGCCGCCCTGGCGGACGATTCCGGCATCTGCGTCACCGCTCTTCACGGCGCGCCGGGGGTCTATTCCGCCCGCTTTTCCGGCGTTCACGGGGACGATGAAGCCAACAACCGCCTTTTGGTGGAAAAGCTGAAGGGCGCCGCCGACCGCAGCGCCCACTATGAATGTGCCGTCTGCCTGGTCTACCCCGACGGGAAAAAGGTGGAAGCCTCCGGTCAGCTTTGGGGGGAGATCACCGAGACCCCGTCCGGCAGCGGCGGCTTCGGGTACGATCCCTACTTTTACCTGCCCTCCTACGGCTGCACCGTGGCGTGCCTGTCCGAGGAGGAGAAGAACCGCATCAGCCACCGGGGCAAAGCCCTCCGCGCCCTTTTGGCAAAGCTGTAAACAAGACGCAAAAAAAACCGTCGCACAAGCGACGGTTTTTTTGCGTTCTTTTCGGCGTTTACCCGTTGGCTTTCGCCAGCGCCTGATCGATGTCCGCCAGAATGTCTTCCACGTTTTCGATCCCCACGGAGAAGCGCACCAGATCCGGGGTGACCCCCGCGTCGATGAGCTGCTCGTCCGTCAACTGCCGGTGGGTGGTGGAAGCGGGGTGCAGCACGCAGGTGCGGGCGTCCGCCACGTGTACCACGATGGCGGCGAGCTTCAAGCTGTCCATAAACTTCATCGCGGCTTCTCTGCCGCCCTTCACGCCGAAGGAGATCACGCCGGAGCAGCCGCCGGGCAGGTATTTCTGCGCCAGGGCGTAGTCGGGAGAGGAAGGAAGACCGGGATAGTTCACCCAGGAGACCCGGGGATCCTTCTCCAAATACTCCGCGATGGTCTGCGCGTTTTTGCAGTGCCGCTCCATCCGCACCGCCAGCGTATCCAGCCCTTCGTTGAGCAGAAACGCCGCCAGAGGCTGAGGCGTCACGCCCAGGTCCCGCATCAGCTGCACCCGGGCTTTGGTGATGTACGCCGCCTTGCCGAAGTCACGGGTGTAGACCACGCCGTGGTAGGACTCATCCGGCTCGGTCAGTTCCGGGAATTTGCCGCCCTTCTCCCAGTCGAAGTTGCCGCTGTCCACTATCACGCCGCCCACCACGGTGGCGTGACCGTCCATGTACTTGGTGGTGGAGTGCATCACGATGTCCGCCCCGAATTCAAAGGGACGGCACAGCATGGGCGTGGCGAAGGTGTTGTCCACGATGAGGGGCAGCCCCACCCCGTGGGCGAGAGAGGCGTAGCGCTCGATGTCAAACACCGTCAAAGCCGGGTTGGCGATGGTCTCCCCGAAGAAGCAGCGGGTATTTTCGTCCACCAGGGCGAGGATCTCTTCGTCCGTCATGTCCGGCGTGGCAAAGCGCACCTCGATGCCCATCCGCTTCATGGTCACCGCAAACAGGTTGACCGTGCCGCCGTAAATGGAGGATGCGCTGATGAAGTTCTGCCCGGCGCCGCAAATGTTGAAGACGGCGCACAGGGAAGCCGCCTGCCCGGAGGAGGTGAGCATGGCGCCCACGCCGCCCTCCAGCTGGGCGATCTTGTCTTCCACCAGCGCCACGGAGGGATTGGAGATCCGGGTGTACATATGACCCGGCGCCGTCAGATCAAAAAGCCCCGCCAGGTGGTCGGAGGAATTGTACCGGTAGGTGGTGGACTGATAAATGGGCATCACACGGGGCATCCCGTTTTCCGGCTCATACCCTGCCTGCAGGCATTTCGTGTCGATCTTGTACTCTTTCATAACGTTTCCTTTCTTCATCCGTCTGTCCGGATGATCTCCTCGACCCGGGTCTCTTCCCAGGCGTTTTCACATTCTCTCACGCCGGCGGGGATGACAACGCTTTTCACCGCCGTTCCGCTGAACGCGTCGGACAGGTATTTGATGCCCGCCGGCACCGTCACGGTATCGCTCTCTCCGTTATACCGGATCAAAACGCCGTCCCCGACGATCACGAACTCCTCCGCCTTGCCGTCCAGCCACGCCGTCCCCCGAAAGGCGCCCGCGCCGATCTCCGCCACCTCCGCCGGGATCGCGAAGGAAAGCTCCGCTCCCCCCGCGCTGGCGAAGGCAAAGGGATCGATCCGGCGCAGGGTCTCGGGCAGGGTGACGCGGCGCAGCGCCTTGCACCGGAAAAAGCAGTCCTCTCCGACGGAAACAAGCGCCTCCGGCAGCAGGGCTTCCTTCAGGGAAACGCATCCGGCGAACAGATCCGCGGGCAGCGCTTTCAGCCCCGTTCCGAACCGGACCTCTTCCAGAAGCGTGCATTCGCTGAACGCCGCTTCCCCGATCTCCGTCAGGGAATCCGGCAGCTGTACGCTGGTGACGGAGGACTGACGAAAGGCGTCTTTTCCGATAGAGACCAGCCCCTCCGGCAGTTCCGCGGCGGCGATGGAAAGACCCTCAAACGCCCCGATAGTAACCGCGGTCACCGGGTGATCCTCCACCTTTTCCGGCAGTCGCAGAACGCTTCCGGTAAACTGCTCCGGGTCGACGCCCGTCGCTTCCGCCGTTCCGTCGGTGAAAACGGTATAGGTCACACCCTGAACGGTGATGGATTCCTCCGCCTTGCGCTCCCCGGTGTGGGTCTCTTGCCAGACCGGTTCGGGCGTACCGACGTAACACCCCGTCAGAAGCAGGAGGAGAGCGGCGCACAAGACTCCTATCAGCGGGCGCTTCATTCCACTCTCTCCCGCCCTTTGCGGTTGATCTTTCGCAAAAGCGCCTCCAGCGTCTCTTCTTCCGCCTCCGTCAGATCCGCGGCGATGGACTTCCGGAACGAGCGGCTCACTTTGTGGATGACGGGTTCCGCCGCCAGCGCCTTTTCCGTGGGATACAGCAAATAGGTGCGGCGATCCGTTTCACACCGCTCCCGCTTCAAAAAGCCCTTCTTTTCCAGCGCGGCGACCTGGCGGGTCACGCTGGAACGGTTGAACAAAAGGATCTTGGCGAGCTTTTCCTGGCTGATGCCCGGGAATTCACACACCCGCAGGATATACAAATACTGGGATCCGACGATGTCCAGCTTTTCCAGTTTTTCGGAACGATACAGCGCGTAAATGCGCCCCGTTACGCCGATCTCTCCCAAAAAAGACATAGGCACTTCTCCGTTTCTTTGCTGATACCTGCATTGTACCGTTCCTTCCTTTATATGTCAAGGCTTTTTATGCCCGCGGGCAGGCACATCTTTCCTCTTGCGCCCGCCGCTCTTTCATGATAAAATGAAGAAAAAAGGAAGGAACATGCTTCTATGGAACAGGTGAAAGTGACCGTCAAGAAACTCAGAGAGGGCGCCCGCCTGCCCGCCCGCGGATCCGAAGAAGCCGCCGGCGCGGATCTCTACGCCTGCCTGGAGGAAGAAGTGGCGATCGCCCCCGGCGAGACCGTCCTCATCCCCACGGGGCTTTCCATGGCGCTGCCCCGGGGCACGGTGGGGCTGATCTACGCCCGCAGCGGGCTGGCTCTGCGGGAAGGGCTTGCGCCCGCCAATAAAGTGGGCGTGGTGGACAGCGACTACCGGGGCGAGGTGATGGTGGCGCTCCACAACCATTCCGGGGAAAAGCGGATCGTCACCCACGGCGAGCGCGTCGCCCAGCTGGTGATCGCCCCCTACCTTGCCGGCGTCTTCGAAGAAGGGGACTTGACGGATACCGCCCGTGGAGCCGGCGGCTTTGGCAGTACCGGCAAACGCTGATATTTGTGACAATGCACAAAAAAGGGCTGTCCCGATTTGCAAAACGCCCAAATCATTTTACAGAATTGTAAAAAAAAGTACGAAGCGCTTTTCTTTTCCGGCGGGGGTGTTATAATGTGGTATCCCCCCACTTCGAGGGGAAAGGGCATTATTCCCAAAAAATCTATTAGGAGAACAAGTCATGAAGAAAATCAAGATCCTTGCGTTGATCCTGACGATTCTGATGGTTTTGCCTCTCGCGCTGGCGGGCTGCTCCGGCGGCACCGCGGAGACGGGAAGCAAACAGGGCAACGCGGGCACCAATCCCGCCGAGGACTACACGGCTGACATCAAAGACCTCCACGGTCATGAGTTTTGGTTCCTCGCCCGTGATGCCGGAAAGTATGCGCACCTGGCTGTCAACGAGATCTACTCCGAAGAAATGGGTGTGGATAAGATCGGCGACGCGGTCTACAAGCGCAATTCCGAGCTGGAAAGCACCTACAACTGCACCATTCATCAGGAGTTGAATGAAAAGCCCGCCACCGCCGTGAAGGAACAGCTTCTCGCCGGCGAGTATCAGTTCGACTACATCTATACCAGCGTCAGCTCCCTGCGTCCTCTCTCCGCTTCCAACCTTCTGGTGGACTTCAGAGAGCTGGATCAGATAGATCTGGAAAAGGCGTGGTGGGATCAGAACGCCATCGAGGGCTTGTCCATCGCGGGTAAGGCGTTTTACGTCACCGGCGCCCTGGGCACCATGGACGAGCGCGCTTCCTGGATCATGTACTTCAACAAGGACATCATAGAAAAAGCCCGTCTGGAAAGCCCCTACACCCTGGTCAGAGAGGGCAAGTGGACCATCGATAAAATGTATGAGTACATGATGGCGACCAAGCAGGATCTGGACGGCGACGGGATCTACACCATCGGCAAGGACCTGTTCGGTTACATCGGTGAGCCGCTGAACAACTGGATGCACGTTGCCGCCTGCAACTGCCACCTGTCCCGCATCACCTCCTCCGGGGAGATCGAGATCCCCGCTACCGTCAATGACGAGATCCTCACCGCCTGGGCTGCCCTGCGGCCGGTGCTTACCAGTGAGTATCGTGACGTTGCCGACTCCGGCAGCCGCTTCCGTGCCGGGAAGGGCGCCTTCTATTCCTGCTTGTCCGGTTCCATCCTCAACATGAGCAAGAATGAGACCCTCAACTTCGGCGTCATCCCGCTGCCCAAGCTCAATGAAGAGCAGGAAGAGTACTGGACCAGCATCAACTCCAGCTGGTGCCTCGGCTTTGCCATCCCGGTCACCACGGATCAGGCGCCCGACGCCGAGTCCAACGGTTTCGCCTCCGGCCGCGAGCAGGCTGCCTACTTCCTGGAAGCCATGGCTTACAAGTCCATGGGTACCTTGGAGCCCGCGTTCTATGAGCAGGTCATCAAGCATCAGGTCATCAAGGATGAGGATTCCATGGAAATGATGGATATCGCTCTGAAGAACAAGGTCTACGATCCGGTGGTCATCTTCAACTTCGGTAAGATCGGCACCTCTCTGTTCAGCGACGCCGGTTCCAACGGCGGTGTCACCGCCGGTGTCGGTACGCCTACCGCCGGTTCCGACGTGAACTACGACACGCTGGTGTCCCTCTACGAGTCCCGGCTCAACGCCGCTCGTAAGGCGCTTCGCAACTACGTGAACTACATCACCAACGACGAAGAAGAGTGATCGTTGAAAATCAAGTCCCGACAGGAATGTCGGGACTTGTTTTTTTTGCGCCAAACGCTTGAGGCCGCTTGGTTTGATTTTGTTTCCGTCCGGAGTTCTTCGCCTTTTAAAAAAAAGGCAAAAAAGTAAGGGGAGAGTAAAAAAAAGAAATAAGACGATTAAATGCTAAAAAAAGATGCGTTTTTATAAAAAGGTCTTGCTTTTGCTATCAATTTATGCTATAAGTGTAATGCTCGGGGTAGACCCGGCTGCAAATTACCGAACCAAAAGGAAAGGGACAAGCGTTATGAAAGGCAAAAAGCTCGCAGTATTTCTCTTGGCGCTTTTGATGATCCTGCCTCTCGCCCTGGCGGGTTGCTCCGGCAATTCCGTGCAGACAGAGACCGGAACCAAGAGCGACGTCAATCAGAATGACGTGTATGACGCCGAGATCAAGGATCTGGGCGGTCATGAATTTTATTTTCTCACACGCTCCACTCCGCACCCGCACCTGCAGGTAAACGAGATCTTCGCGGAAGAGCTCAACGGCGATAGAGTCAACGACGCCGTGTATCAGCGCAATTCCGATCTGGAGCAGACCTTCAACTGCAAGATCGTGCAGGATACCAACCCCGACCCCGCTAAGGCCGTGAAGGAACAGCTTATCGCCGGGGAATATCAGTACGACTATATTTACGCCGGTGTTGCCCACCTGCGCACCCTCGCCTCCTCCAATCTGCTGGTGGACTTCAATTCGCTGGACAACGTCCATCTGGAAAAGAGCTGGTGGGATATGAACGCCATCCAGGGCTTCACCATCGCCGGTAAGTCCTTCTACGTCACCGGTGCCGGCGGCACCATGGATGAGCGCGCCTCCTGGGCGATCTATTTCAACAAAGACGTCATCGAACGGGCGGATCTGGAAAGCCCCTACAACCTGGTCAGAGAGGGCAAATGGACCGTCGATAAAATGTATGAGTATATGATGGCGACCAAAGAGGATCTGGACGGCGACGGTGTTTACACCATCGGCAAGGACCGCTTCGGTTACATCGGCGAGCCGCTGAACAACTGGATGCACGTTGCCGCCTGCAACTGCCGTGTTTCCCGGTTCAATGAGGATGGCGAGATCGAACTGCCCGCCACCGTCAACAAGGACATCATGACTGCCTGGGCTGCCTTGAAGCCTCTGCTCACCAGCGAATACCGCAACGTGACCGACAGCGGCGCGTTCTCTTCCGGCAAGGGCACCTTCTACGGATGCCTCTCCGCCGTTATCTTCAACATTTCCAAGAACGATATCACCTGGGGCGTTCTGCCCATGCCCAAGCTCAATGAAGAGCAGGAAGAGTACTGGACCAGTATCAACGGCGGTTGGTGCTACTGCTACGTCATCCCCACCACCACCGACCAGGCGCCCGACGCCGAGGCGAACGGATTTGCCTCCGGCCGCGAGCAGGCGGGTTACTTCCTGGAAGCCTTCTTCGCCAAGTCCGTGGATACCCTGGAGGTAGCGTTCTACGAGCAGGTGGTCAAGTTCCAGGTGGTGAAGGATTCCCAGTCCGCCGAAATGATGGAGATCGCCTTGAAGAACAAGGTGTACGACCCGGTGGTCATCTTCAACTTCGGTCAGATCGGATCCTCTCTGTTCTCCGCAGCCGGTTCCGACGGCGGTAGAGCCGACGGCAAAGGCACTGCCGTGAAGGGCAGCGACGTGAACTATGACACGCTGGTCTCTCTCTATGAGTCCCGCCTGTCCGCCGCCCGTAAGCAGCTGCAGAAGTACGTCGACTACATTTCTACGGATGAACAAGCCTGATCCCTTTTAGATCCCACGATCCCCTCCGCACCGACGGTGCGGAGGGGATCTTTTTATATACGGGATCGCATGGGAATGATCGAAGAGCGTGCCTTTTTGCTTTGTAAAAAAGAATATATTTGCACAAAAAGAGAAAGATTCAAGTAAAGTATCTTGCGTTTTCACAGAACCGTGTTATAATGAAATCATCCAAAATAGGCGCATGGCCTGTCAGAAAGGAGATTATTGTGAAAAGAGTAAAGGTTTTCGCTTTTGTTCTGGCTTTGCTTATGGTCTTGCCTCTGGGTTTGTCCGGTTGCTCCGGCGGCAGCACCGAGACCGGCAAACAGAACGGTCAAAGCGAAGTGAACGCGGCGGAGGTTTACGACGCGCCTCACCATGACCTGGGCGGTCACGAATTCTGGTTCCTTGTCCGTACCACCGGCGTGGCGCATCTGGAGCCCAACGAGATCTTTGCGGATGATCTCACCGGCGACAAGATCAACGACGCGGTTTACAAGCGCAACTCCAATTTGGAGAAGGACTTCAACTGCACCATCCATCAGGAGCTGAATCCCGACCCGGTCAAGGCTGTTCGTGAGCAGCTCATCGCCGGGGAGTATCAGTATGACTACATCTACTCCAGCGTTTGGCAGCTTCGCCAGCTTTCCGCCAAAAACCTTCTGGTGGACTTCAAGTCCCTGGAGAACATCAACCTGGATAAGGTCTGGTGGGACAAAGAAGGGATGGAGGGTCTGTCCATCGCCAATAAGGTCTTCTACGGTACCGGCGACGCCAGCACCATGGACGATCGCGGATCCCAGGTCATTTATCTGAACCGGGACATTCTTTCCCATTATCACATTGAGGAAGATCTCTATCAGACCGTGCGCGACGGCAAGTGGACGGTGGATAAAATGTATGAGATCATGATGCAGACCAAAGAGGATCTGGACGGCGACGGCGTTTATACCGTCGGCAAGGATCGCTTCGGCTACATCGGTGAGGCGCAGAACAACTACTTCCACATCACCGGCTTCAACGTTCACATCACGGAAATGACCAAGGACGGCGAGTTGAAGATCCCCGGATCTCCCTCCTCCGAGCTGGTCAACGCCTGGGAGGCGCTGAAACCCATCCTCGCCAGTGAATATCGTGATGTTTCCGACTCCGGTTCCCGCTTCCGCGCGGGTCTGGGCACCTTCTTCGGGTGCAACCTGGGCGTTCTCTTCGGCGGCAAGCTGAGTCAGATCGACTTCGGCATCCTGCCCCTGCCCAAGATGAATGAGGAGCAGGAGCATTACTGGACTTCTCCTCACTTCTCCATCACCTTCGGTTACTCCATTCCCACCACCACGGATCTGGCGAATGACGCCGAAGCCAACGGATTTTCCTCCGGCCGCGAGCAGGCCGCTTACTTCCTGGACGCCTTCGCCTACTATTCCCGGGATACCCTGGCGGACGCCTTCTACAACGAAGTCATGACGCACCAGCAGGTGAAGGATTCCGAGACCGTGGAAATGCTTGAGATCGCTCTGGCGCACAAGCATTACGACGTGGTCGGTCTGTTTGACTTCGGAAAACTCGGTCGTCAGCTCTTTATGGACGTGGGCTCCGGCGGCAACGTCAAGGGCGTGCCCGGTACCGACGTGAACTACGACACCCTGGTCTCCGTCTATGAGTCCCGCGTCAGCGCTGCCCGTAAGGCGCTGAACAACTACATCAACTACGTGACGGCGGAAGACGAACCCACCTGAGCAAAACCGGAAGATCCGTGAATGCCCCGCTTCGAAGGCACTCCTTTGAAGGGAGCGGGCGTTTGCGAAAAAAGCGCCGGGATCACAGCAACGTGATCCCGGCGCTTTCCTGTCCGCACAGCCGCTTTGCG
>CAMPCJ010000040.1 GCA_946645685.1 uncultured Clostridia bacterium
TCGGCAGGCGTTTCTTCCGCAACTTCGGCGGGAGCCTCTTCCTCCACCTCGGCGGGCGTTTCTTCCGCAACTTCGGCGGGAACTTCTTCCTCCACCTCGGCGGGTGTTTCTTCCGCGACTTCGGCGGGAACTTCCTCCGTGACTTCGACAGGAACTTCTTCCTCCACCTCGGCAGGAACTTTCTCCGCCACTTCTTCTTCGGGCGCTTCCTCGGGGGTGGCGTTTTCCAGTTCGGCGAGAAGCTCTTCTTCGGTCTTTTCCGGCTCCGGCTCCGGCAGGGGCGGGCGCTCCGGCTCGTTTTTGCGCAGGATCTCGGCGGCGTCCAAAGCGGTGTCCAGGGCTTCCAGCATCATCTTGTCTTCCGGGGTCAGGGTGCCGTAGCGAAGCATGGAGGGCATGGGCTGACGACGCTCCGGCTGCTTGCTTTCTCCCGCGGCGGGGACGGACACGTCATATTCGCCCGTCCGGTCGCCGGTGAGTTCCGAGATCATCCGGGGACGCAGCTCATCGTCCGACAGATCGCTGGCAAGCACGTTCTCCGCGTCGAATTCGTTTTGAATGTTGTGCCGGAAAATGAGATACTGCAGCGCCAGGGTGGAGTAAAGCTCCCGCACGTATTCGTCGTCCACTTTCTCCAGATCTTCCTGCACCAGCATGCTGTAGCCGGCGGATTCATAGCTTTCGATGAACTGCCACAGCGCCAGGCACTGCCGCAGGTTTTTGTTCTTCAAAATGGCGTTGGTACGCATCACCGGCGGCCGGATGTAGCTGTGCCCCATCTCTTGCACGAAGGGGGAGACGGTGTAGGTGGACACCACGTTATACAGCTTTTCCACCCGTCGCCACAGATCGGTGGTATAGGTGTAGTTTTTCTCCACCTTTTCCCCGGTCTCCGCCGTGTTTTCGCTGATCTCCATCCGGAACTGCATTTTCACCTTCACGTTTTCGTGGGTGAAATCGTCCTTGAATTCCAGGGAGGTGGTCTTTTCGTCCTGCCCCGCCTTCTTGGCGATCTCATACCGGCGGCTCACAAAGGTGTAAAGCCGGTTGATCAGGGTGTTTAAGAACTTGTTCTCATAGGTCTGCAGCGTTTCTTCCCGGAACACGTTCAAGATCTTGGACGGGGTGATCTTGTCCCCCTCGATCTTGGAGATCAGATTGGTGTGCTGGGACAGGTGCTGCAGGGAGCGGGGGGAAATGTTGTGGCTCAATTCAATGGGCAGCAGCTCTTCCCGTTCCTCAATGAATTTGGAAGGGTTGCGGGTCAGCACGTCCAGGCAGGGAATGGTGTCTTCGATGATGTTGACCCAGGTCTCGTCGATGGCGCGGAGCATGTAGCGCTTCTTCAATTCGATGGAAGCGTTTCCGTCCCGCATCAACCCCAATATCATAGGGAAGACCCGGTACTCCTTCACCATACTGTCTACAAAGTAGGTGGCGTCGTCGTAAACCTTTTTAAAGGACGTCTCGCCGTGCGTCCGTTCCTGATTTTTCTCTTCCGCCATGGCAGAGACTCCTTTCTTTCAGATTGAATGATACAAAGAGGATCAAAGGCGCCTTTTAATAGGTCATCTTCTGCAGGCGCTGGAGGTAAGCGATGCATTCCTTCATTTCGCCCTTGCCGAAGAGAGAGTCCATATAGAGCATCAAGCCCCGGATCTCATCCCGGATCAGAGAGAGGTTCAAGCCCTCGAACTTCCGGAAGACCTTGGTGGCGAGAATGTAGTCCACGCCCTCCAGCTCCGTGCCGCCGCAGGCGACGTACACGGGCACGAAGATCCGCAGCTGCTTGATGATACGGTTACCGAACGCCACACGGAACTTTTCGATCACGTACAGATCCAGCTGAGAAATGGCGTCCATGGTCTTTTCGGAAACGGGATGCTCCTCCACCGCCTTGCTGTAAAGCTCTTCCACGTAGGAGTAGGAAATGTGCTTGGGAGCCGTATCCGGGGCCTCGAAGGGAATGCCCTTGGAGTCCAGGTTGATGACCAGCGCGCGGTCGTACACCTTATCGGATACCGCAAAGGTGGAGTCGTCGTTGTTGGCGGTACCGATGTACCACACGTTCTGGGGGATCTGCAGCTTGCCGTCGGGCAGGTGCTTGGGGTCGTTGGGCCAGGAGGACGGCACCAGCTCGATCTTCCACTCCTCCGCGTTGGGCATTTCCAGGATGGAAAGCATTTCCGCAAAGTAGTATTCCACCCGGGCAATGTTCATTTCGTCCAGGATGATGATGTTGATGTCGTCGTTGTAGGAAGCCTCGTAGATCCGGCGCAAAACTTCCGTTTCGTTGAATTTCTTGGTGAATTCGTTGAAGTAGCCGAACAATTCCGTTCTGTCCCGCCAGGAGGGCTGGACGGAAGCGATGGTGGCGTCGTTCAGGAAGTACTTGCCCATCATATAGGGCAGAGAGGTCTTACCGGTACCGGAAATACCCTGCAGCAGAATGAGTTTGGTGGAGGCGAGCCCCGCGATCATCAGACGGATGATCTTGATCTCATAATACAGCCCGGAACGGGAGCAGGCGAAGTTGCGGATATCGTCGCAGATCTGAGACAGATCCATGGTGCGGTCGTATTCCGGCGGATTATAGTAAATGTACTTTTCGTCCACTGCGGCAAGGCGGAAGAAGCGCTTGCCCTCGGAGTCCATGGCGGCGGTGACGGTGCCGTCGTCGCCGGCGCCCGTCCCTTCGCCTCCTTCGGTGCCCGCGGCAGGCGCGGCGGGAGCAACCACGGCGTTTTCGCCCTCAAACATCTCCCGCAGCTGATCGTAGGTGATGCCCGTGGGGTCGATCTTCATCGCCAGCAGCTTTTCCTTCTCGCTGGTGAGCTTCACCACGTCCCGGTGCAGATCCGCGATCTCCTCCAGCAGATCTTCGTTGCCCACCAGCGTGCGGCGGAAGCGGAGATATTTCCGGATCCCCAGCACGATGAGAAAGAGGATGGCAAACCAGATGCCGTAGGCGAGGATGACCGCCACGACGCACAGGATCCATCCCATCACGTCAAAGCCGCCCTTCCACATGTTCAACTGCGCGAAGAGCATGGGGAAGTTGAACAGTTGAAAAATCGCCGTAAAAGTGCTGGAAATTGCCGCCCAGATCGCCTCCAGAATGGAAGTCATGAAGGCGAAAAACCAGTTCATAAATGCGTCCATAGTAAAGTCCTTTTTATTGTTCCGGGCATAAAACAAGCGGATCCGGATCCCGGAGGAGATCCGACTCACGCTGACCCGCCCCGCAAGCCTTGCGGCCTTGCGGGGCGGCCCGTCTTATTGGCAATGGAATGAGGAACTTATTCCTCGGTCTTTGCTTCGGTTTCGTCCGCTCCGGTCTCTGCGGAAGGCTCGGCAGTCGCTTCCTCGGCGGCGGGGACGGCGTCTTCGACGGTCTCTTCGGGCGTATGTTCTGCTTCCGCTTCGGCGGCAGCTTCCCCGACGGTCTCTTCGGGAGCCGCTTCTTCGGCTTTCGCCTCCGTGACCTCCTCCGTCTTGGCTGCTTCGGCTTTTTCGGCGGCCTCTTTTTCAGCCGCTTCCGCCGCCAGCTGCTTCTTGGCTTCCTCGATGGCGGCGAGCTTCATGGCTTCCAGCTCCGCCTCGCTCACTTTCTTCTTGCCGTCGTTCTTCACTTCCACGAACTTGCGGATGAAGCTGACCAGCTCCAGGATGAAGAACAGCGCCAGCGGGATCACCACGCACACCATAAAGCCGGTGCGGGTGTTCAAAAAGTCGAGCACGCTGCCCAGAACGGGAATGCGACCTTTTTCCGTGTGCTTGAACAAAACGTCCTGCCAGCGGACCAGGGCGGGCTTGCCGGTGTCGGGATCGGCGTCCACCATGGGGTTGTGGTCGCCCTTGGTGTAATAACCGGTCACGGTGCCGTCCTCGGTGATGACCTCCACGATACGGTGGGTTTTGAGTTCATTGTTCTGCCCGTCGCCGTTGATGTCCGTCTTGAAGGTGATGATGTCGTTCACCTGCAGTTGGGTGCGGGCTGCGGGATCCAGCTGGGTGCCGATGATCAGATCGCCGGCTTTGTACACCGGCTCCATAGAATCGGTCTGCACCTTGAGCAGTCCCTTTCCGCCGATGACGGGGACGCCTTCGGAGTTGCCCTGGGAGGCGAACGCAAAAATCGTCACCACCACGGCGAACACGATGAAGATCCAGATGAAAACGTTGCCGATAATGCTGAGTGTTTTCTTTGCCGAGCTCTTTTCGCTTGCCATTTTACATTCCTTTCTCGGGCGGCTTTGCGCCGCCGCTCTGCCCGTTCGGGCGTAATGGGAACAAATGATTTTGTCCTCGTGCAGCAACCGTGCGTCCACACACGCGCGCGTGTACGCGCACGCAGTATAAACATAAGTATACACGATAACAACTATCATTATATAAGCGAAGTCTTCATTTGTAAAGAGCAAAACGCAAAAAAACACGAAAAAAACGACCGGCTGCGTCTGCCGGCCGTTTCATTTAAACCTTTGGCCAAAAGATTAAATTTTGGTGGGCGTCCGGGAGGGAAGCCCCTCCCGGATCCCCAAAGTTCTTAATTTTCTAAATCAACGTCCCTTTCGGAATTACTCGTCGATCTTGAATTCGAACTGAGCGGTCACGCCGGTCAGGTCGGTGGCGTTGTTGGTGTACGCGGAAGCGTCGGTGCCATCGAAGTAGAAGTAAGCGGTGACCTTCTGAGCGGTGCCGTTGACTTGAGCGATCAGAGCGGTGTCGGAACCGGTCTCAGCGGCGGTCACTACGCCGTCCACCAGCTTGAAGAGCTGATACTTGCCTTCCTCGGAAACCAGCAGAACACGGCCGGAAGCGGCGATGGAGTTGGTGCCGGAGGTGAAGGTGACCTTGGTGCACTTCAGGTTGGCGCCCAAACCGTTGGTATCAGTGGTGAGGACCTTGAACCAAAGCTCGCTCTTCTGCACGTACTGACCCAGTTCAGCGGTGGGAACCAGCGTGGTCACGTTAGAAGCTTCGACCTGAGCGGGGTCAGAACTGCCGGTGGTGCCCCACAGAACGGAGGCGGCGTTGGTGAACTTGCTGGGATCGGTGGTGGTGCCGTTAGTCTTGGCGGTGCCGTCAGCGTAGTAAGCTACGTTGGAAGCCACGTTCAGGGGGGTGACCAGCTTCAGCGCGGTGTTTGCCGCAGGCTCCAGGACCATCGCGTTAGCGTCGAGGTCGAAGGTGCCGTTTTCGGTCTCACTGATGACCAGATAGGGGTTGGCAGAGGTCGCCGTGATTGCCATCTGTTCCGCGGTAACGGTTCTGTTCATGGCAAACCAAGCGAAGGTGGAGGTGCCGAGGAGCATCGCGGAAACGAGAAGCATCGCAACGGCAGGAATGAGTCTCTTGATTTTCATTGTCTTGACGTCCTTTCTTGAAATGATTTCATATATCTTGTATCTGCCGGGCGCCCCCGGTGAGGTACAAACGAAAGAAGATTTATCTGCCCGCAAAGGGCTTTGTGATAAGGAAGGGCGGCGGCGCCAGGGAACGAATGCCCGGGCTGTTCACGTCCACGTTTTCGGTCTCGTCCTTGGTGACGTTCATGATCATATCCACCTTGAACTCGCCCCCCAGAATGTTGTCGATGCATTCCGGATCGGGACCCTCCAGCCAGATGACCACCGTATATTGGGTGATGTCGCCGGGCGCGAAGTGTTCGATGGTGTCCTTGACCACGGTGTTGCCGCTGTAGAAGGGGATGGTGCCGGGCTCGGCGCCCTCGCCTCCGTCTGTGCGGGGCCAGGCGTAATCCGCGCTGTGAATGGGGGTTTCGTCGTACAGAAAATCGTCTACGAACAGGCGGATCCGAACGGCTTTGCCCACGTTCTTGGTATCGTTGGCGATATACATTTCGTAGCTGTACGTCACCGTCCGCTCGCCTAAGTTTTTGCAGTAGAAGGTGTAAGCCACGTAGTTCTCGCCGTTATGCTCTCCGTTCACGTATTCCAGCCCCTGGGGCAGATCGTTGCCGTCGATGTTGGTGATCTCTTCGGCAATGCCCGCGTTCAGGCGGGAGGTGTAGGTCACAAACTCGGGATTTTCGGAAAGCGCCAGGGCGTATTTCATCTGATCCAGCTTGTTGACCGAGACCGTGAAGGAACCGAATTTCATGTAAAGCACGGCGACCACGTATCCGATGACCAGGATGAGGACTGCCAGCAATATCACGGCGGGAATGATCTTTTTCCACACCCGGTACCGCTTGACCTCGCCTGCGGTTCGCCGGATCGTAAGGCCGGCTCTGTCTTGCTTCGCCATTACATCTCCTCCTCTTCCCGCTGGCTGACGGCGTCCTCTAATGTCATGCGGAGGGATCCGTGTCTCACCGTGCCGCCGTAGGAGGGGGAAGGAATGTATCCTAAGCAGTCTGCCCGGCTCAGCGCTCGGATGGCCTCGTCCGTCTCGGCGCCCTCGCCGATGACGTCCACCGGGAGCATGCGCAGAAAGGCGAGAAGGGCGGAAACGCTGTTTCCTTTATCCCGGTTGTCCGCCAAAGCGGTGATCCGGGGTGCCAGAAGCACCATGTCCACGGGAACGTGGATCAGGTTTGCCAGGGGGCAGTCCGTTTCGCCGCAGCCGCTCATCATGGTCTTGATCTTGAGGAGCTTGGCGGCGAGGATCCCCGCCCGCACCTGCTCTTCTTCCTCGAAGAGAAGGGATTGGGGAAACTCCAGACACAACTGCTCCGGATGAGCGAAGCGCTCCTTTTCCAAAAGCTCTTTCAGCTTTTCGTACAGGTCGGGGAGCATGGCGAGTTTGGCGGGGCAGCGTGCGGTGATGAACTGAACGTGTCTGCCGGATTCATGCATTTTATCAATGGCGCGCATCGCCTCCTGAATGTTCCATTTGGCAAGGCGAAGCCCTCTGTCCGTCCCGTCCGCCGCGAAGGCGTATTTATCCGGGGGTACCACGCCCTCGATCACGCTGTTGACGTAGGTGAAGGAGCGGTAGGCAATGGGCAGGCGCCGGTAGGCGCTGTTGATCTGACTGTATCGCATCTCCAGAGGCTTTACCCCGGAGCGGAGGGTCTCCCCCACGTACCCCTCTTCGGGATCGGGGGTCGAAAGATCGCTGAACTCCCGCATGGTGGTGCGCCTCCTTTCTTGCTGACTGCAAACAAAAAAAGCCGCAACACAGGCGCTGTACGCGCTTTTCGCAGCTGGCTGCCCGACGGGTTTCCGGGGGCCCTATAGCTTTGTGTCGCCGCTTTTCAACGGTTTTACCAAATATTCTTTTGCGCTCAAACGGTGCGGGGCACTGCTTGATCATGGGTCATTGTAGCAGGGTCGAAAGGCTTTGTCAAGTCTTTTTTTCAAATTTTTTTGATTTTTTTGCCGCCGTCCCCCGCCGCGCCGTTCAAACTGCAAGGAAAGCGACAAGATTATATACAAAACTATTGTTAATAATATACAATTGACAAGGTTTCGTCTTTGTAGTATGATACAATTACGAGCGTCGTACGGCAGAATCGGACTGTTTTCGACCTGTGTGAAAAGAATGACGGAAAGGAGGCGCCTTCCATGATCGAATTGAAGAAAGAAGTGCGGGAGAGGATCGACCGCTCCGTACGCATTCGGTCTCTGGTCGTGTTTCTCTTTGCCGTATCACTGGTCATCAGCGTCGCGCTCATCGTCGTATCCGCCCGTTCCTTCGGTCTCTATGAAGAGGAACGGGAAGCCTCGGATCGCTTTGAGGATTGTCAGCAGGCGGCTACCCGGCTGCAGACCGGCTCTTATTATCTCACCGACCAGGTGCGCGCTTACGCCGCTTCCGGAGACGTGGCGTATATGAACAACTATTTTCACGAGTTGGATTCCGCCCGCCGGCGGGACGGCGGGCTCGCCGTGCTGAAGGAGAACGTGAGTGACGCCGGGCTTTTGGCTTATGCCAACGCGGCAATGGCGGAGTCCAATAAGCTGGTGCTTCTGGAGGAGCGCATTATGTGGCTTCGCGCCACGGGCGACGGCGTGCCGGAGGAGCAGCTGCCGGAGGAGATCCGGGTATATATGCCCGAGGCGGACGACGCGAGCCTGTCCCCGGAAGCGTGCCGGGAGAGGGCTTGGGAGCTGGCGTTCGGAAGGGAATACAACGTCAGCCGGGAGACCATTGACAACAACATTCAGCGCTTTTCCAACGGCTTGATCGAGAAAATGGCGCAGCGGCGGGACGACGTGACGGCGCGCCTGAATTGGGTGCAGCGGTTTATTTACGGGATGATCATTATTTTCTTTGTGGTGATCGGCGTCACCTTCGCGATTTTGACGCGGCTGGTCATCTTGCCCCTGATCCGCAGCTATTCTCTGGTGGAGCGCCAGCGGCTTCTTCCCATTACCGGCGCCCGGGAAATGCGCCTTCTGGCGGCGAACTACAATCACATTTTGGAAAAGCAGCTTGCCAAGCAGGAGCAGCTCAGCTACGCCAACGATCATGATTCTCTTACCGGCGCCTACAGCCGCGCGGTGTTCGACCGCTTTTGCCAGGATCCCGGCACCGACGTGCCCATCGCCATGATGCTGGTGGATCTGGACTACTTCAAGCGTATCAACGACTCCTTCGGTCACAGCGTGGGCGACCGGGTGCTGAAGCGGACGGCGGAGCTGCTCATCGGCGCTTTCCGCTCCGATGATCTGGTGTGCCGCATCGGCGGGGATGAATTTTCCGCTGTCCTGTTCAATATGACTCCCGAAAACCGCGCGCTTTTGGAGGAGAAGCTCTTGATGGTGGAGGATAGCTTGAAGCGCCCCATCGATCCGGCTCTTCCCCCCTGCTCCCTGAGTATCGGCGTGGCGTTCGGTAAGGCGAGCGAAGCCCGGGAACTTCACGTAAACGCGGATACCGCTATGTACGAGGCCAAAAAAGGCGGACGCGGCACCGTGGCGTTTTACAAAAAAGAGGAATAAAGCCATGCTGACCGTTGATGAACTGAAAGCCCGCGGCTCCAAGGTGGAGGAGGGGCTTGCCCGTTGTATGAACAACGAAGAGTTTTACCTGCGCCTGGTGGGGATGGCGCTGCGGGATAAGAGCTTTGATACCCTGCGCGCCGCCGTCGCCTCCGGCGACGCCAAGACTGCTTTTGAAGCGTCCCACGCGCTGAAGGGCGCCTTGAGCAACCTGGCTCTGACCCCCCTGGCTGAGCCTGCTTCCGCCTTGACGGAACTGCTTCGCGGCGCCGCCGCCGGCGATCCTCTCCCCCCGGAAGCCGCCCCCCTGGCGGACGCTCTCTTCGCCGCCCTGGCGGATCACCTCTCCCTGTTGGCTTGAGATGGATCGCTTCTTTCACAGATATAAAAAAACCGCCCACATGGACGGTTTTTTGTTTTGGTCGAGATGGCGGGATTCTTTGCCTGCGGGCAAACCCCGGATCGGCTCTGGCGTGCCATTCAAGGCACGCCATTCACTCCCGATCCGTTCGAATCCCCTCATCCATATAAAATCAAGAGAGCCTTACAAAGCAGGGCTCTCTTGATTTGGTCGAGATGGCGGGATCCTTTGCCTGCGGGCAAACCTCGGATCGGCTCTGGCGTGCCAATCAAGGCACGCCATTCACTCCCGATCCGTTCGAATCCCCTCATCCATATAAAACCAAGAGAGCCCTGCAAAGCAGGGCTCTCTTGATTTGGTCGAGATGGCGGGATTCGAACCCACGGCCTCTTGGTCCCGAACCAAGCGCTCTACCAAACTGAGCCACATCTCGAAATAACCTATTAAATATCGTGCATTTGCAAACTTGATGAAAAGTGCGTATCGAGCGCCCTTGCGGCGCGCTCTGCGCGTTGACACCGACGGTTTTTCGGCGCCATTCGGCTTGAAAAAGCCGGGTGTCTGCCGTCCGCTCCCTTCAAAACCGCCATACGATGGCGCTTTTTCGGGATCGGCAAACTGAGCCACATCTCGAAAATCGGCACGGAAGAGTATAACACAGAAAAATGGGATTTGCAAGTCCTAATTGAAAAATCTTTTTCAAAGCGGCGATTCTCTTCCCCCTCATTGAATTCTGTCTTCGTTTGTGTTATACTGGATCCACAAAGCAAAAAGGAGATATGAAAATGGAATTGATCCGGAGCTTTTCGGTGGATCACACCCGCATCGTCCCCGGCATTTTTGAAAGCCGGGTGGATACGCTGGGCGAAGAGGCAGTCACCACGTATGACGTTCGGCTGAAACGCCCCAACAAAGAGCCGGTCATCGACGTGGCGGCGATGCATTCTCTGGAGCATCTCATCGCCACCTCCCTGCGGAACGATCCCTCCTGGAAAGACGAGGTCATTTACTGGGGTCCCATGGGCTGTCTCACGGGGTTTTATCTCATTCTCAAAGGACGGCGGAAGCCCCGGGAACTGTTCGATCTGATCCTGCGCGTCTTCCGGGAGGTGGAGGACGCCCGGGAAGTCCCCGGCACCGCCCCCGTCAACTGCGGGCGTTACCGGATGCACGATCTGGAAATGGCGAAATGGTACGCCCGGGAATTTGTCGCGTATCTGGAAGCGAATGCGGAAAACGCCGCGATCTTTACCTATCCCGAAACGCAGCGCCCGGTGACCGGCGACGGCGCCCGCTTCTTTGATTCCTGAGACGGGCGGCGTGTTTGTTTGAAGGAGGAGCGAATTATGTTTGAAAACTACCTTGCCGTGGTGGATCGCAAGGCAAAAGAGATCTGCGCCGTCGCGGACGGCATTTTCGACCACGCCGAAGTGGCGTATACGGAGAAGGTCTCCTCCGCCATCCTGGCGGACGCTCTGGAAAAAGAGGGCTTTGAAGTGACCCGGGGTGTGGGCGGCATCCCCACCGCCTTTCGCGCCACCTTTGGCGAAGGGCGCCCGAGCATGGGCATCCTGGCGGAATTCGACGCCCTGCAAGGGCTGAATCAAGCGCCCGGCTCCACGGTGAAAAAGACGATCCCCGGCCCGGACGTGGGACACGGCTGCGGGCACAATCTGTTTGCCGGCGGCTCCTTCGGCGCCGCTCTGGCGGTGAAGGCTTACCTGGAAAAGCGGGGGGAGGGGCGCGTCACGCTCTTCGGCTGTCCTGCGGAGGAAAACGGAGCCGGCAAGGTCTATCTGGCGCGCGCCGGCGTCTTTCAGGGCATCGACGCCATCGTCAGTTGGCACCCGGAAAAAATGTATATGCCCCGCACCCGCCCCGCATTGGCGTTGATCACGGTGAACTATGCCTTTGAGGGCGTCTCCGCCCACGCCGGCGGCAGTCCCCACCTGGGGCGCAGCGCCCTGGACGCGGTGGAATTGATGAACGTGGGAGCCAACTTCCTCCGGGAGCATATGGAAACCACCTGCCGCATCCACTACGCCATCACCGATGCCGGCGGCGATGCGCCCAACGTGGTGCAGTCCCACGCCAAGGTGAAGTACATCGTTCGTGCTTTGACGAGTGAAAAAGTCCGCGCGCTTCGGGCGCGGGTGGACGACATCGCCCGGGGCGCCGCCCTCATGACCGGCACCAAGGTCTCCTGGGAGGTGGAAAACGCCTACTCCGAACTGATCACCATCCCCACCCTTCAAAAGACCGCGTATGAGGCGATGCGGGATATTCCCCTGCCCGTTCCCACGGAGGAGGAGAATGCCTTCGGCAGAGCCCTGCAGAAGACCATGCCGTTGACGGAACTGCCGAAGACCGTGTACGCGGAGAAGCTGTTGGAACCTGCTCCCGCCGTCGCCCACGGCGGCTCCACGGATACCGCCGACGTGAGCTGGTGCGCCCCCACGGTGCAAATGCACATCGGCACCTGGGCGATCGGCACCCCCGGCCATTCCTGGCAGGCGGTGGCTCAGGGAAAGTCCTCCTACGCCCATAAAGCCATGCTCTACGCGTCCAAGGCCGTGGCGGGTACCATTATGCGCCTGGCGGAGGATCCCCTGCTGTTGGAGCGCGCCAAGGAGGAGCAACGGGAAAAGACCCGCGGCGGCTATATCTGCCCCATCCCGGACGAGATCCGTCCCGCCATCCCGGAATAACGGAATAACAAAAAAAGAAGAGGTCGTCGACCTCTTCTTTTTTTGTTGTTGGTTTAATGCCAGGACTTGCGGATCTTTTCCGCGGCGATGATCCGTCCGATGGCAACGGCGTAAGCGCCTTTCCGCAGGGTGGCGTTGTACTTGTCCGCCTGCTCCACGACCGCCTTGAACGCCAGCTCCATCTTCTGGGTCAGGCGCTGCGCCACGGTCTCTTCGTCCCAGTAGTAGTTCTGCAGATCCTGCACCCACTCAAAGTAAGAAACGACCACGCCGCCGCAGTTGGCGAGGATGTCCGGCACCACGGGAATACCGCGGTTCTTGAGGATCTCGTCCGCTTCGGGGGTAGTGGGGCCGTTGGCGCCTTCCACCACGATCTTCGCCTGCACCTTGTCGGCGTTGGCGCCGGTGAGCTGATTTTCCAGGGCGCAGGGCACCAGCACGTCGCAGTCGATGGTGAGGATGGCTTCCCGGGGCAGTTGCTCCACGCCGGCAGCCTTGTATTCGTTCAGCTTGCCGCCGTTCTTCAAAAAGTCACGGATCTCGGTGATGTTCAAACCGGCTTCGTTGTGTACGCAGCCGTTCACGTCGGACACGCAGGTGACCTTGTGACCGCCGTCGAAGAGGATCTGCGCGGTGAGTCCGCCCACGTTGCCCAGCCCCTGCACGGCGAAACGGGAAGCCATTTCGTCGATGCCGAAGTGGCGCAGCGCCATTTTGGCGATCATGCAAACGCCGGAAGCGGTGGCGGCAGTGCGACCCAGGGATCCGCCAATCTCAATGGGTTTGCCGGTGACAACGCCGGGACGGGGCGCGCCCGTCAGACGGGAATAGGTGTCCATGATCCAGCCCATGATTTCCGCGTTGGTGTTCACGTCGGGGGCGGGAATGTCTTTGTCGGGACCGATGACCGGCGCGATGCGCTCGGTAAAGTTCCGGGTCAGCCGTTCCAGCTCGGGCTTGGAAAGCGTGGCGGGATCCACGGTGATGCCGCCCTTGGCACCGCCGTAGGGAATGTCCGCCACGGCGCATTTGAAGCTCATCCAGGCGGCAAGCGCCTTCACTTCGTCCAGATCGGTGTTGGGATGGAAGCGAAGACCTCCCTTGTACGGGCCGCGGGCGCTGTTGTGCTGCACGCGATAGCCCTCAAAAACACGAACGCTGCCGTCGTCCATTTCCACGGGCACGGCGACCTTGACTTCGCGCTCCGGGTACTTCAGAACGACGTAATCGCTCTCGGAAAGCCCCATCATTTCCGCCGTAGCGGTAAGAACGCTGAGCATATTCTCAAAGGGATTGATCTTTTCCATGATAAGCTCCACTCTTTCTATTATGTTTTTTGTTCCTTTATTAGGAACAAACACAATGTAGACCCCCGTCGAAAAAAAGTCAACGCATTTTTTGCTTTTGCGAATAAAATAATGAAAAAAACGCCCTTCATTTATTTGATTTGAACAAAG
>CAMPCJ010000041.1 GCA_946645685.1 uncultured Clostridia bacterium
GCCAGCGGGTGCTTTTGGGAGAAGAAGTCGTGGCGGAGGAGGAATTTGCCCGTGGGGAGGAAGTCACCCTCACCGTGCCGGGCGCCGCTCTGTGGGATCCCCTCTCCCCCGTCCTGTACCGCCTGCAAACGGAACTGTTCGACGGAGAGGCGCTGCTGGACGCCCGGGAATCCCGCTTCGGCTTCCGCCGCGCCGAATTCCGGGAGGGGGGCTTTTACCTCAACGGGCGCCGTTTCCTTCTGCGGGGTCTGAACCGCCACCAGAGTTGGCCTTACGTAGGCTACGCCATGCCCGCCTCCCAGCAGCGGCTGGACGCGGACATTCTGAAAAATGAATTGGGCGCCAACGCGGTACGCACGTCCCACTATCCCCAGTCCCACGCCTTCATCGACCGCTGCGACGAATTGGGTCTGCTCGTCTTCACGGAGATCCCCGGCTGGCAGCACATCGGCGGAGAAGCGTGGCAGGCGCAGGCGGTGCGGAACACGGAGGATATGATCCGTCAATGGCGCAACCATCCCTCCATCATTTTGTGGGGGGTGAGGATCAACGAATCCGAGGACAACGACAGGCTTTATGAAAAGACCAACGAGGTCGCCCGGCGGGAGGATCCCACACGCGCCACCGGCGGCGTCCGGAAGCATAAAAAAGGCAGTTTTCAGGAGGACGTTTACACCTACAACGACTTCTCCCACGACGGCGTCGCCCCCGGATGCGAGAAGAAAAAGGCGGTCACCCCCGATATGCGCCGGGCGTACCTCATTTCGGAATACAACGGGCACATGTTCCCCACCAAATCCTACGACGACGAGAGGCACCGTCTGGAGCATGCCCTACGCCACGCCCGGGTGCTGGACGCGGTCGCCGGGGAAAAGGACATCGCCGGATGCTTCGGCTGGTGCGCTTTCGACTACAACACCCACAAGGATTTCGGCGCGGGGGATCACATCTGCCATCACGGTGTGGCGGATATGTTCCGGAACAGCAAGCTCGCCGGGGCGGTCTACGCCTCCCAGAATGACGGGGAGCCGGTTTTGGCGGTCTCCTCCACCATGGACAAGGGCGACCACCCGGAAGGGATCGCCGGAGTCGTATACGCCTTCACCAACGCGGACGAGGTGCGTTTCTACAAAAATGACGCGCTGATCCGCTCCTATACCCCGCAGGACTCTCCCTTCCGGAATCTGCCCCATGGCCCCATCGCCATCGACGATCTCATCGGCGATCAGTTGAAGGAGGAAGGATTTGCCCCCACCCAGGAAAAATACGTGAAGTCCCTTCTCAACTATTCTTCCCTCCACGGCTTTAAAAATCTGCCCCCCAAGATCCTCTTTCAGACTGTCTGGCTGATGGTGCGCTACCGCATGGGCTTTAACGACGCCTACGCCCTCTTCGGAAAGTATTGTCAGAACTGGGGCTCGGCGGGACTGACTCACCGGATCGAGGCGATCAAAGACGGCAAGGTGGTAAAGACCGTCACCCTGGATCCCCCGGCGACCCCTCATCTCTCCGTCTTTCCCGACCGGACGGAGATCACCGAGGGGGACACCTTCGAGGTGGTTTCCCTGCGGGTGCGCGTCACGGATCAAAACGGCAATACCCTGCCCTACTACAACGGCACCGCCCGCGTGACGGTGGAAGGGCCCCTTCTTCCCTACGGCAGCGCGGAGTGCCTGATAAGCGGCGGTATGGGCGGCGTGTACCTGCGCACCGCGGGCAAGACGGGGGACGTCCTGGTCACCCTCACCCTGCCCGACGCCCGGGCACAGGTCAAGCTTACGGTCAAATGACCCGAAGAAGACGGCAAGCGGCGCGCCGGGTTGGATCCATACGCCGTTTGAAGCAAAAAATCTCACCGGAATACCATTTCGGTGAGATTTTTTTCGCCTTCCGTCAAAAAAGCACAAAAAAGTGTTGCCTTTTACGCCGGAATGTGATAAACTGCTGATAGTGAGTCTATCAATTCACTTTTCCTCGCGCTGAATAACAGTAAAGAGAGGTCAATCAAATGGATGCAAAACAACAAAAGCTGACGGGCATAGCGAAGCTTTCCTATGCGCTGGGCGCCGTCGGCAAAGACATGGTGTACATGCTCTCCGCTTCCTACGTCCTGTATTATTTCCAGGATCTTTTGGGCGTGAACGCCATCGCCATGGGCGTGATCCTCATGATCGCCCGGGTCTTCGACGCTTTCAACGACCCGCTTATGGGCGTGATCGTCGCCAAGACCAAGACCCGCTGGGGCAAGTTCCGCCCCTGGCTGATGATCGGCACCCTCACCAACGCGGTGATCCTGTTTATGATGTTCGCCGCGCCGCCCGCCATGGACGGCAAGGGTCTGATCGCGTACGCCGCCGTGACCTACATTCTCTGGGGCGTGACCTACACCATGATGGACATCCCCTACTGGTCCATGATCCCCGCTTTCACCCAGGGCGGCAAGGAGCGTGAAAACCTCACCACCATCGCCCGCACCTCCGCCGGCGTGGGCTCCGCCCTCGTCACCGTTTTCACCATGATGGTCGTGCCCGCGCTGGGCAAAATGTTCGCCGGCGCAAACGCCAACGCCCAGTCCATCGAGATCGTGGGCTTCAAGTGGTTCTCCCTGATCGTGGCGATCCTGTTTATCGTGTTCACCACCCTGACCTGCGTCAACGTAAAAGAAAAGTCCACTGCGGAAATGAAAACCGTTTCCGTGGGTCAGATGTTCAAAGCGCTCATTCAGAACGATCAGGCCATGACCGTGACCATTGCCATCGTTCTCATCAACACCGCCGTCTACATCACCTCCAACCTGGTCATTTACTTCTTCAAGTATGACTTCGGCGGAACGGGCTGGAACGACGCTTACGTTCTGTTCAATATGTTCGGCGGCGCCGTCCAGGTGCTGAGTATGATGCTTTTCTACCCCCTGCTCCGGAAGAAGTTTTCCAGCCTGCAGATCTTCTACATCTGCCTGGGCATGGCGGTGGGCGGCTATCTGGTGCTGTTGGGTCTGTCCTTTGTGAATATGACCAGCGTTTTCCTGCTGTTCATCCCCGCTTTCCTCATCTTTGCCGCCAACGGTATGCTGACGGTCATCACCACCGTCTTCCTTGCCAATACGGTAGATTACGGTGAAGTCAAGAATCACCGCAGGGATGAAAGCGTGATCTTCTCCATGCAAACCTTTGTGGTGAAGCTGGCGTCCGGTATCGCCGCGCTCGCCGCCTCCATCTGCCTGTCCATCAACAATCTGCAGGCAGGCACGGACGTGTCCGAGGCGGACAAGGTCTACGACTTCTCCGCCAACGTTTCTCAGAGCGCCAAGATCGGACTGCGGATGACCATGGCGGTCATTCCCATCATCGGTCTGATCATTGCTTTCTTCTACTTCAAAAAGAAGTACGTCCTGACGGATAAGAAAGTGGAAGAGATCGCGCAGGAAGTGCAAAAGCTCCACGAGGGCGAAGAAAAGCCCGAAGCGTAAACCGATCCAAAAAAGAAGAAGACCTGTTTCGGTCTTCTTCTTTTTTTGTCCTGTCCTCTTACCCCCGCTTCTTTTGAGGCGGGCGTTTTTTCTTTACGGAATAGCCGAAGGAGCCGAGCTTTTTTCCCAGCTTCAGATAATCCCCGTGGGAATACGCCACCAGATCCGCCCGGCGCAGATCCAGCTTTCCGTTCTCGTCGATAAAGCGCTCCTCCACGTCCACGGAAACGATCTGCGCCAAAAAGAGATCGTGCGAACCCAGGTGCTTGACCTCTGTGACCTTACATTCCAGGGACAGGGGACTCTCCTTCAACACGGGGGCGGCGATGACCTGCCCCTTCTCCGGGGTCAGGGAAAAGGTTTTGATCTTGTTCACCTTCCGCCCGGTGTAGACCCCGCAGGAGTCCGTCTTCCGCAGCATCCCCTCGCTCACCAGATTGATGGCGAATTCCCCGGTTTTCGATATGATCTCGTGGGAAAACCGGCTGGGGCGCAGGGAAATATAGGTCATGGGCGGGTCGGAATTGACGATGCCCGTCCAGGCAACGGTGACGGCGTTGGCTTCCTTTAAGGTGCCGCAGGTCACCAAAACGACGGGCACGGGGCACAAAAGCGTGCCGGGCTTCCAAAAAACTTTTGCCATATAATCCTCTCAATCTCGCAAGAACAGATCTTCCATTTGCTTCTTGGTGAACCGCGCCAGGATGGGGCGGCCGTGGGGACAGACGATGACGTTGTCCAGCTCCTTCAGCTTCTCAATGAGCCACAGGTGATCCGCCTCGGTAGAGGGGATCCCCGCCTTCACCGCCGCCTTGCACGCCATGGAGTACAGCGTGCGGTCAAAGAGCTTGTCCCCGGCGCCGGACGCTTTTCCCCCCAGGGAAAGCTCCCGGGCGGCGCTCGCCAGAAGGTCGGAAAGATCCGCCTGGCTCATGGCGCTCAAATGTTGGGGAATGCCCCGGCACAGGAATGTCTCGCCGCCGAAGGGCTCCAGAAGAAAGCCCGCGTCGACCATCTCTTCCAAATGCTCCGCCAGGCAGGCGCTTTCCGTGGGCGTCAGGGTCAGAGCAAGGGGCTCCAGCAGCATCTGCACCGTCTTGGCGTCCTCGTGCTTTTCCTTCATCCCCTCGTACAAGATCCGTTCGTGGGCGGCGTGCTTGTCAATGAAATACACGGCGTTTTCGGTTTCATAGACCAGAAACGCGTTGAACAGAACGCCCCGGAGGGCGCCGCCGTCGCACAGGGGGTTGTTCTCTTTTTTCTCTCCGGCAACGCCCGGGAGCGTCAACTGCTCCGGCTCGACCGTCTTCTCCTCCGCGGCGGAAACAGGCGCCTGTGGCGCGGGCGTTCTCTCTTTTTGAATGGAAATGATTTTTTCCGCTTCCTTCGACAGATCGGCAAAAGGACGGGCGGGAACGATCTCCGGCGCCGGGGCGGGCTGTTCGGCAGGAGGCACAAAGCGCCGCTTTTCCACCGCCCGGGCAAACAAAGACGCTTCCTGCTTCACCGGGCGCGGGGGATGCACCACCGGTTGATAGGGCTGTGCTTCCCGGATGGGCGCGGGATCCTTCTCCTGCTCCAAAGCGGAAAAATACGTTTCCCGGGCGAGGTCGTTGGAAAGCTTTTCCAGCGCCTCACGCACGCCGCCGTACACCGCGCCGTACACGCTCTTTTCGTCCCGGAACCGCACCTCCAGCTTCGCCGGATGCACGTTCACGTCCACCTCCTCCGGCGGGATGGAGAGAAACAGCACGCAGCCGGGGAACTTTTCGCTTTTCACAAAGCTCTTGTACGCGTCCTCCAGAGCGAACTGCATGGTGCGGCTCTTGACGCAGCGGCGATTGACGTAAAAGGACTGGTAGCTATGGTTGTTCCGGCTTTTCTCCGGACGGGTGATAAACCCGGTCACGGAAAGAGAGCCGTTTTGCCGGGAAACCGGTACGATGGATCCGGCAAACTCCCCGCCGTATACGGAATAAATGCAGTCGTCCGTTTTGCCGTTGCCCACGGTCTGAAGCTTGGTCACGCCGTCGCTGATCAGCTTGATGGCGATCTCCGGCCGGGAAACCGCCAAAAGGCGCACGTACTGCAAAATGGCGCTCGCTTCCGTCTGCGGGCGCTTGAGGAACTTCTTCCGGGCGGGTTGATTGAAGAACAGATCCCGCACCAGAACGGTAGTGCCGTCCGCGCAGCCGCATTCCGTGACTTCGCCGATCTTCTCCCCCTCACAGGTGATCTGATGTCCGAAGGGATCTTCCGCCCGCTTGGTCAGGATGGTGAAGCGGCTGGACGCGGAAATAGCCGCCAGCGCCTCGCCCCGGAAGCCCAGGGTGCCGATGGCGTCCAGATCCTCGGGGGTGCGGATCTTGCTGGTGGCGTGGCGTTTGACGCACAGCGCCAGATCCTCCGCGCTCATCCCGCAGCCGTCGTCCGTAACGGAAAGCAGTTCCTCCCCGCCCTGACGGATCTCAACGATAATGCGCGAAGCGCCCGCGTCCATCGCGTTCTCCAGCAGTTCCTTTACGGCGTTGGCGGGGCGCTCCACCACTTCGCCGGCGGCGATAAGGTTCGCGGTTTGCGCGTCTAATACGTGAATATTCGGCAAAATACAGCTCCTTTGGTCAGTCCAATTCTTTGGCTTTTTTGTTCAGATCGTACAGCTTGCCCATGGCTTCAATGGGCGTCATGGTCTCCACGGACAGGCTGGAAAGCTCGTCTAAGATCTCATCCCGCAAAGGGGTGAGCAGAGGCAGCTCCTCCCGTCTCGCCGGCGCCGTATGTTCCCGGGGGTGAGTATTTTCCAATTCCTTCAGATGCTCCCGGGCAAGGCGCACCACTTCACCGGGCACCCCGGCAAGCTGCGCCACCTCCACACCGTAGCTCTCATCCGCCGATCCCGGCACGATCTTCCGCAGGAAAATGACACTGTCCCCCCGCTTTTTGGCGGCGATGTTGTAATTCTTCACGCCCTCCACACTGTTTTCCAGCTCGCTCAGTTCGTGGTAGTGCGTGGCGAAAAGGGTCTTGGCGCCGCAGCGGGCGGAGGCGGTGTATTCCACGACGGCACGGGCGATGCTCATTCCGTCGTAGGTGGAGGTGCCCCTGCCGATCTCGTCGTAAACGATGAGGCTCTTTTTCGTGGCGTTCTTCAAAATGTACGCCACTTCGCTCATTTCCAGCATAAAGGTCGACTGCCCGGTGGACAGGTCGTCGCTGGCGCCCACCCGGGTGAAGATCTTGTCCACAATGCCCACCACCGCTTCCTTGGCGGGGACGAACGACCCCATCTGCGCCAGGATCACGATGATGGCGGCTTGCCGCATATAGGTGGACTTACCCGCCATATTGGGTCCCGTGATGATCGCCATCCGGCGGTCGGTGGTGTTCAGATCCACGTCGTTGGGCACGAACAACCCGGTGGCGGTGGCTTCCACCACGGGATGGCGGCTGTCCACCAGATGGAGCCGGTCGGAGTAATCCACCACGGGGCAGGTGTAGCCGTTTTTCAAAGCCACCTCCGCCAGTGAGGCGTACACGTCGATGAGGGCAATGAGGTGAGAGGCGGTCTGCAAATACGGCGCGTCCTCCTTCACCTTGTCGCAAAGACCGCAGAACAGGTCGTATTCCAACGCCACGGCACGATCCTTCGCCGTGAGGATCCGGGTCTCCATATCCTTCAATTCGCTGGTGATATACCGCTCCGCGTTCACCAGCGTCTGTTTGCGCACATAGCGGTCGGGAACCAGATGGGTCTGTCCCCGGGACACTTCGAAGTAATAGCCGAAGACCCGGTTATACCCGATCTTAAGCTTTTGGATGCCGGTGAGCTCCTGCTCGGTGGCTTCGATACTCGCCAGATATTTCCGGCTCTCGTTCATGATGGTGTTCAGCTCGTCCAGCTCCGCGTTGTATCCGGCGGCGATGAAGCCCCCCTCCCGCACGGACGCAGGAGGATCGGAGCGGACGGCGGAAAGGATCAGGTCGGACAGTGCCTTCGTCACCGGCAGGATCTCTTCGGAAAGCCTGCCGTAGATCTCCTCCAGCGCTTCTCCGGCGCAAGGCGCCAGGAGAGAAGCGATCCCGGGGAGCAGGGCAAGCGTACTGCCCAGGGCGTACAGATCCCGGGCGGAGCCGGTGCCGTACAGCACCCGGGATAAAATGCGGTCGATGTCCTGCAGGTCGGCAAGGGCGGCGCGCACGCTGTCCTTCAACGCCAACCCGTTGTAAAGCTCCAACACGCCGCTTTGCCGTTTGGCGATGGCGCGGCTGTTGGTGAGGGGCTGCTCCAGCCAGCGGCGCAGAAGGCGGGCGCCGGGCGCGGTCTTGGTTTTATCCAACACCCACAGCAGGGAGCCTTTTTTCTCCCGGGAACGCATGGTCTCCACCAGCTCCAGATTGCGGCGGGAATTGGCGTCGATGGAAAGGTAGCGGTCGGTATCGTACAGCTTGACCTCCGTCAATCCCCGCAGGGTGGTCTTCTGAGTCAAGTCCAGATACCCCACCAAAGCGGCGACGGCGAGGGGCAGTCCCTTGTCGCCTTCCGGAAAGCCCAGCGCCTCTTCCCCTTTGCCGAACTGCCGGGTGAGAAGAGCACGTTTTTCATCGGAGAAAAGATCGTACAGGCCGCAGTTCACCACACAGCCGTCCCTCTTTTCCAGGTATTCCTTCAGCGGAGCGCATTCCTCGGCGGGAAGATTGGTGATCATTTCCCGAGGCTCGAATTTTGCAAATTCATTGATCACTTCCTGCCAAAGCCGCTCCCGGTCGTCCGCGGAAAGGCTGATGGCCTCCACGTCCGGACGGGACATATCGTAAAACGCCAGAGCGGCGGAAGAGCCGGCAACGTACACGCTCACCAGATAGTTGTTCTTCCCCTCCGGCAAAGCCCCGCCCAGGGTGACGGTGCCGGGGGTGATGATGCGGATCACGTCCCGGGGGACGATGCCCTTGCAGGCGGCGGGATCCATCATCTGCTCGCAAATGGCGACCTTATAGCCCTTTTCGATGAGCTTGGCAATATACGTATCGCAGGCGTGAAAAGGCACGCCGCACATGGGGGCGCGCTCGCCGTCGCCGCTGTCGCGGGCGGTCAGCACCAGATCCAGTTCCCGGGAAGCGATCTTGGCGTCCTCGTAGAACATTTCGTAGAAATCGCCCAGCCGGTAAAACAGCAGGTGATCCTTGTACTGTTCTTTGATCTTGAAATACTGCTCCATCATGGGGCTCATTTTACTTCTTCTCCTATCAACATGATCGCCTTGGCGGCGGTGATCTTCACCCGGACAAATTCGCCCTCCCGGGCGCCCCCGCCCTTGGGGAAGTGGATAAGCTTGCCCTCGCTGCTGCGCGCGGAAAAGAAAGCGGGGTCGTTTTTGGACGTCCCCTCGCACAGAGCGACCAGGGTCCTGCCCACAAACGCTTCATTGTTTTCGGTTTGGATGGCAAGCTGCGTATCCAAAAGGCGCGCCATCCGCGCACGGCTTACCTCCTCCGGCACACGATCCGGATATTTTTCCGCCGGCGTTCCCTTCCGGGGGGAGTAGATGAAACTGAACACACCGTCAAAACGGACTTCCTTCAGCAGGGAAAGGGTGTCCTCAAAATCCGCGTCCGTTTCCCCGGGAAAGCCCACGATCACGTCGGTGGTCAAGCAGATCCCGGGCACTTTTTCTTTCAATTCCCGGGTGAGAGAGAGGTATTTTTCCCGGTCGTAATGCCGGTTCATCCGCTTCAAAACCGCGTCGGAGCCGGACTGCAGAGGCAGGTGAAAATGCCGCTCGCACTTGGGGCTTGCCGCAATAGTATCGATCAGTTCCGAAGTGGCGTCCTTGGGATGGCTGGTCATAAAGCGCAGCACGAAATCACCGGGGATGGCGGCAAGCTCCCCTAAAAGAGAAGCGAAGGAAACGGGAACGGCAAGATCCTTCCCGTAGGAATTTACGTTCTGTCCTAAAAGGGTGATCTCCCGGGCGCCCTCACGCACCAGCTTTTCCACGTCCCGTACCACCGCGTCTTTTTCCCGGCTCCGCTCCCTGCCCCGCACGTACGGGACCACGCAGTAGGTGCAAAAATTGTTGCACCCGTACATGATGGAAACGTACGCCTTGTAAGGGTAGCGATGGCGCACGGGCAGATCCTCCACGATGGCGCCGGGATTGACGTCGAAATCCTCTACAAAGAAATGGCGCTTCTTTTCGCCGTATACTTTTTCCAGGATCTCGGGCAGGCGCGGGATCATATTGGTGCCGAACACAAAATCCACGTAAGGATATTTGTTCTTGATGTCTTCCTTCCGATGCTCCTGCTGGATCATACATCCGCAAAGGCCGATCTTAAGCGCCCGGTTTTTCTCTTTCAGGTGCTTGAGCTGACCGGTGGTGGAAAGCGCCTTCAATTCCGCGTGTTCCCGCACCGCGCAGGTGTTATACAGGATGAGATCCGCCTCCTCGGGGGTGGATACGGGAACGAAGCCCAGCGTTCCGGCAATGCCTAAAATGGTCTCGCTGTCCGCTTCATTCTGCTGACATCCGAAGGTGGCGACGTAGATTTTTTTCATGCCTGCCCCAGTTCCAGCGTCCGCTCATAAGCGGCGATCACCGCGTCCATGGCGGCGCCCCGGAAGCCGTTTTCCTCCAGGGTGCGCACGCCCTCGATGGTGGTACCGCCGGGGGAGCAGACCGCGTCCTTCAGCGCGCCGGGATTCTGACCGGAAGAAAGCGCCAGGGCGGCGGCTCCCTTCAAGGTCGCGGCGGCAAAGGTGGCGGAAAGATCCCGGGGGAGCCCGCAGGCAACGGCGCCGTCCGCCAGCGCCTCCAGGAAGAGATATACGAAAGCGGGACCACAGCCGGTGAGGGCGGACGCCGCGTCGATCTTCTCCTCGGGCAGGGCGACCACCAGACCCGCGTGGCGCATCAAATGCGCAAACGTCTTTTTGTCATCCTCCGTCACGTCACAGCCGCAGTACAGAAGCACGCCCTCTCCCACGGAAACGGGGGTATTGGGCATAATGCGGATGATGGGATATTCCCCCATCAAAGAACGGACGAACGCCATGCTCTTCCCCGCCGCCATGGTGACGAGCACGGGGCGCTTTGCCGCCCGGGCGAGCAGGGGTGCCAGTTCCTTTGCCAAAGCGGGAAGCACCTGGGGCTTGACCCCCAGGAAGAGATAGTCCGCGTCCAGCGTTTTTTCCAGGTCAACGGCGCGGCCGCCCAGCTTTTCCGCGACGGCGGCGGCGCGGGAGGCGTCTTTATCATAGAGCAAAACGGTATTGTCTGCCTCCTTGGCGACGGCGGCGGCAAGAGCGGAGCCCATATTGCCGGTGCCGATAAACGAAACGGTCATATTCTTTCTCCTTTCAGCGGACGTGACCGTCGCCGGTCACCACGTATTTGTACGAAGTCAACTCCTTCAGCCCCATCGGTCCCCGGGCGTGGAGCTTCTGCGTGGAGATACCCATCTCACAGCCCAGCCCGAATTCGCCGCCGTCGGTAAACCGGGTGGAGGCGTTCACATACACGGCGGCGCTGTCCACCCCGGAAACGAAGGCTCTCTGCGCCGCCTCGTCCCGGGCGACGATGGCTTCACTGTGTCCCGTGGAATGGGCACGGATGTGGGCGACGGCTTCTTTCACATCCGCCACCACCGCCACCGCCAGCTTATAATCCAAAAACTCCGTATCGAAATCCTCGCTCCCGGCGGCACGGACGAAGGGCTTTTCTCCTAAGATGGCGCGCGCTTTGGGATCCACCCGCAGTTCCACGGGCGCTTCTCCCCTGCTTTGCCGCTCCGTGACCAGCTTTTCATAGACCCGGGGCAGCAGCGAGGGCGCGGCGGCTTCGTCCACCAGGAACACCTCGCAGGCGTTGCACACGGAAGGACGGCTGGTTTTGGCGTTGTACAGAATGGAAAGCGCCTGTTCCTCATCGCAGGAAGCGTGGGCATACACGTGGCAAATGCCGGTGCCGGTCTGGATGCAGGGCACCTTCGCCCCTTCCACGCAGGCGCGGATGAGTCCGGGACCGCCCCGGGGGATGAGCAGATCGATCAGCCCTTCCGCCTCCATCATCACCTTGGCGGAAGCACGGGTGGTATCCTCCACCAGTCCGACGGCTTCCTCCGGTACCCCGGCGCTCTTCAGCCCCGCCCGGAGCGCCGTCACAATGGCGCGGGCGCTGCGAAAGGCTTCCTTGCCGCCCCGCAGTACACAGGCGGAGCCGCTTTTCAGCGTGAGCGCCGCCGCGTCGGAGGTCACGTTGGGACGGGATTCGTAAATAATGCCGATGACGCCCATGGGTACGCTGATCCGCCGGATGAGAAGCCCGTCGGAGCGGCGAAATTCGTCCAGGACAACGCCCGTGGGATCGGGCAGGGGGATCAGATCCAATATGCCCTTTGCCATCCCCGCGATGCGCCCGCTGTCCAGGCGCAGACGATCCATCATCACGTCGGAAATGCTTCCCTTAGCGGCTTCCAGATCCTCCCGGTTGGCGGCGAGGATCTCTTTCTCCGCCGCCGTGAGGGCGGCAGCCATCGCCCGAAGGGCTTCGTTTTTCTCCGCTTCCTTCAAAGCCCCCACCGCATGGGACGCCGCCTTCGCTTCCCGAATGATCGCTACGGTATCTTTCATACGCACTCCCTTCTCTGAAAACGGGTACCCACACGCTCTCCCGCCGCCACGCGGTACAGAATGGCGGGATCTTCCCCGTTGCAAATGATCATATCGCATCCCGCTTCGGTGGCGATGCGGGCGGCTTGGAGCTTTGTCGCCATGCCGCCGGTGCCGAGCCCGGAGCCCTTTTCGCCGCCCAGCGCCATGATCTCATCCGTGATCTCACTCACCAGGGGAATGAGGGACGCTGCGGGATCGCGCCGGGGATCGGCGGTGAACAACCCGTCGATGTCGGAAAGCAGGACCAGAAGATCCGCCCCGGAGGAAGCCGCCACAATGGCGCCCAGGCTGTCGTTGTCCCCGATGCGCAGTTCTTTGGTGGCGACGGTGTCGTTCTCGTTGATGATGGGAAGCACCCCCAGCTCCAGCAGGCGGAACAGGGTGTTGTGGAAATTGGTGCGCCTCTCCTCATTTTCCACGTCATAGCCGGAAAGCAGGATCTGCGCCACGGTGTGGTTGTATTCCGAAAAGAGCTTGTCATAGGTATACATCAATTCGCACTGCCCCACCGCCGCGGCGGCTTGCTTGGTGGGAATGTCCTCGGGACGGCGGGGGAGATTGAGCTTGCCCACGCCCATGCCTATGGCGCCGCTGGACACCAGAATGATCTCGTGCCCGGCGTTTTTCAAATCGGACAATACCCGGCAAAGGGTCTCCACCCGCCGTATATTCAGCCGCCCGGTCTCGTGGGCGAGGGTGGAGGTGCCCACCTTCACCACGATCCGCTGCTTCTTCTTGCTGTTTTTCACTGCTCTTTCCTCTCAATTCTGCTTTCTGACCCGTTTGTATTCGTCATAGTCCCGGTAGTAGGGACAGCCCTGATACCGACCGGAAGCAAGGCGCTCCATCTCGTCCTCGTCCAAGTCCAGAGTACAGATCATTTCGTCGCTTTCCTCATCGGCGTAATCGTAGTAAAGACAATCCTCGCAATTCGTTCCCGTCGTCACGAAAACGCCTCCTCTCCCCGGCGGCAAAATGCCACCCCCACGTTACGTTATATTTAGTTTATTATACTATTTTTTGTCGGGAATGACAAGGGGAAAACGGCAAAAAAAGGGTCGTTTTCCGGTGCATTTCCGCAAATGGACGGAAAGAATTGCAAAAACGTCCCGAAAGTGCTATACTGAGTGCGTGTTGAGTCGGGGAGGGATCAAAATGAACGGGAAGAAACAGTTTGGACGCGCCGCGGCGCTCCTGGTTTTCTGCGCCCTTCTTTTGGCTTCCTGCGGCAAAGAGAAAAGCCCGGCGCCGGTGATCGACGCCGAGCCCGTCATCCTGGAAATGCCCG
>CAMPCJ010000042.1 GCA_946645685.1 uncultured Clostridia bacterium
GCGGAAACACGGTCAAGCGTCTGTTGACGCTTACTTCGCCTTGGTGAATTCCATCTCGCCCATGCCCATCAGGTTGATGGTGAGTTTGTCGCCGCTGACGGAGTATGCCAGCCCGCCCAAGCCGTCGAAGGAAAGCTTGCCGTCCTTGATCTCGTACTTGCCCTCGGTGGTCTGACCGGCAACGGTGAGGGTGTAGGTGCCGTCCCCTTTGAATTCATAGGTCATGGTGCCACTTTCCCATTTGCCGACGATGGACTTTCCGCCGCAGGAGGCGAGAAGCCCGCACGCCATGGTCAGGACCAAAAGGACTGCCAGAAGTTTGGTGGTTGTTTTCATGTTCTTTTCCTCTTTCATATTTTTGTCGAAGCGGGTCGTTTTTCCGCTCCGCCGTTATTGTATCACACCGCCACCGCCGATCTGTAATATGAATTATACCTTTGCCGAGAACGCAAAAAAGCCACTGCTTACCGCAGTGGCTTTCCCGTGTATGGAAGCAAAAATTACGATTTTTCTTCGTCGTTATAAGACAGTTCCCACACGTCGCTGTAGGTGGCGAGGGGATCCTCGGAAAGGATGCACATCAAAATAAAGCATTCGTAGGGATTCGCTACGTAAAGGGGACCGAAGCCGCAGGCGTCCAGCAGGCCGTTGGTCTCTTCCAAAAAATCCATATACCGCTTCTTCCGCTCCCCTCTCTTCTGGGAGGCAAGGAAAAAGGAAAGGGTGATGAGGTCGAAGCGATCCGGCGCTTCCTTTCCCGCCCGGACTCTGCCCATCCGCTGACGGCTGGGGCTCTTCCCGGCAAACAGGGCGCACAAGAGGGACTTTTTAGCCGGGGACAGATTGCCGTGGCTGTCCCGGGGAATGGCGGCGCAAAGGATCTTTTCCAGATCCGCTTCCGTCACGGAAGCGGGCGTTTTCTCCCCTTTCCCCTCAGCGTTCATCAAAGCCGCCGCTACCGTCTGGGAGCGGGCGAAGAGATTGTCAAAGGTCTCCCGGAGTTTGGCGGCTCTGCGGGAAGGATCCCCCCCTTGTTTGACTTGAAGCAGGTATTTCATCAATTCCGCGTCTTCCCCGGCAAGGGAGGACGGCAGATCTTTTTCCTTCTCAAGCGTTCCGTATAATTCCCAAAACGCCGTGAAGCGGGGGAAGGGATAACCCTTTCGATAGCAGTACCAGCAAATCAACTCCCGGGGGTCGGCGGGAGAGAGCGCCCGCTCGTGGAGCGCCTTCACCAGCATCTCATTGACCTCTTCTTCCCGCATCCGCAAGCCGAAGCCCAGGAGAAGAACTACGTCCCGCCGCACGCTTTTCTGGGTGAGCCAGTTCTTAAACAGGGTGGCGGGCTTGGCGGTGACGGAATCAAAGGACACCGGCGTCAACGTCTCCCGAAAGGACTCCGACAGAATGCGGCGAAAATCCTCCAACGGCACTTCCCGAAAGGGCGCCGTCATTTCAGCCGCTTTGTACAAAAAGCGCTTGAGATAGTCGCAAAAGGGCACGGCGCGAAGACGGCGGCGCAGCGCCTCGTAAATGATCTCGGCGTCCCGGTCGAGAAAATACGGGTCGTCCACCACGTCGTAAAGGACGGAAAAGGCGGAGTCGGTAAAATGGATCTGCGGGATCTCGGTAATGCGGTTTTGCATAGTCTCTCCTTAGGATTGGGAAAGGTCAACGGTCCACTCGCCGTACAGTTCGGTATTCTGATCCAGGGTAAAGGCGTCGCCGGGCTGGAACTGTGCCGACGTCCCGTTCCACAAGCGCCACCCCAAAAAGCGATTGCCGCTTTTCTGGGGAACGGTGGTGGGCAAATACAAGGTCTCCCCCTGCACCTTGATCACGGGATCGGGCACATTCCGCGCGTTTCCGCTGCCGTCGGCTTTGAATGTGATGGTATAGGTCTTCTTCCAAACGGCGTAAAGCGTGGCGTTCCCCTCCTGTTCATACGTGCCGCCCGCCTGCCAGGCGCCCGAGGCGGCGCCGCTGCTTGCCGCCCAACCCCGGAACACGTACCCGGATCGGGTCGGCGCGGCGGCAGGCAGAGTCAGAGCAACGCCCTCCGTCTTGGTGACGGTGGCGGGCGCGCCGCTGCCGCCGTTGGCGTGGAAGGTCACCGTATAGGTTTCCGCCGGCTTGGGCGGGGAAGAGGGCGTGGCGGATGGGGTCTCGGAAGGCGCGGCGGGCGCACGGGGCGCAGAGGCGTTTCCGCCGCTCTCTTCACCGGGGACTTCAACGTTTGAAGCGCCGGGATCGGTCGCTGTTTCACGCGTATCCTGCGACTTCGTATTTTTCTTTTGATCTTCACTTTCGCCGCCGGAGCGGATGACGGCGCTTTCCGGGGCGATCGGTTCCCGGGCCTTTCCGCAGCTCCGGGTCAAGAGCAGCAGCGGGATCATAACCACCGCCGCCGCCACGGGGATCACCACCGGGAGCCACCTTCTCCTGCGCGCCGGCGAAACGGGGGCGGGGATCCCCGCCGCCTCCGCCAGGGCGCGATCCAACTCCTCCGCGGCGGCAAAGCGATCCGCCGGAAGAAAGGCGCATCCTTTGGCAAGGACTTTCGCCAGCTTTTCCGAGGCGTTTACCGGAGGCGGCAGCGCTTCCCCGCTCATCCGGCGGCGCATGGCTTCCTCCCGGTCGCCGGGGGTAAAGAGCCGCTTGTCCGCTAAAAAGGGCAGGCGGTTTTCATTGAGCAGGGCATAGAGCGTCAGACACAGAGAATACAGATCCGCCCTGCCGTCGTACGGCTTATAGGCGGCGACCTCCGGCGCCATATACTGCCGGGTGCCCGCGCTGGTGACCCCGGCTTCGTAAGGCTCAATGACCCGGGCGATGCCGAAATCCCCCAATTTGAAATCACCGAAATCATTGACAAAAATGTTTTCCGGCTTCACGTCCCGGTGGATCACGTGCGCCTGTTCGCACAGTTTCAAGGCGGCGCAAACGTCCCGCCCCAGCTTGACGACTTCCTCTTCCGTAACCCTCTTCCCGGAGAAATACACGGTCAAGGGCGTCAAAAGCTCCATCCGGATGAAGATGGAGGCGGAAGCGCCGTCCGCGCTTTTCAGCACCTTATAGTCCTCTACGTTCACCACGTTCTGAGTCCCCTTGAAGCGCTGCATAATGCGGATCTCTTCCACCACCCGCTCGGTATAGCTTTCGATGGACTCCCGGGGGGCGCGGCTTTCCAGCCCCTCGGCGTAAGCGGTGTCGCCCGGATCCTCCCGGGGGATGCGGATGACCTTGACGGCGGCGTAGGAAGTCAGGTACCCGTCCCGCCGCACCGCCTTATAGACCGTGCCGAAAGAGCCGCGTCCCAAAACGGAAACGGTTTCCCATTCCTGCCACGCTTGTTTGACTACGTCGTTTTCCATACCGTCGCCATCTCCCGTCTGCCGACCGTTTTCGACAGATCTTCATAAAGAGCGGCGCCTGCGTGAGGCAAGCGCCGTATAAATTCAATCAAATTGCTTTTTCAGTTTCGTCTCCACCACCGGGATCGCCACGGTGAGGGAGAACGCCTGCGCCAACGTCAGAAAGGTGCTGACCGTTCCCTGCACCTCCAGCGGGCAATAAAGCATTGCCAGAACGCCGAAGAGGAGCGAGAGGATCAAGCCGGAGATCCCTTCCCAGAACAGGATCCTGCCGGCGGCGCGATTGGCAAACTCCCAAGCCTCCCGGGAGGCGATGGAGCGGGCGGAGCGATAGCCCACCCACAAATTGATCTTCCCCGCCGCGATCTTTTTCGCGCCCAGTCCGAAGATCACGCAGATCAGGGGAATGATCAGATCAATCAACAGAAACGCCCATTTCATATGTTTTTCTCCTTCGTGAAAGAGCGGCGGTGATCCACCAGGCAAGGACCAGCCCGGTCAAAAACCCCGCCAGATCCAAAAACACGTCCTTCACTTCCGGGGAACGCCCCGCGGAAAAGCCTTGCAAAAATTCATCCGTCACAGCGGCAAGAAGCCCCCAGAAAGCGATCTGCTGGACAGCGCCGTAAACCTTGTGCCAAAAAGCGGCAACGGTGCTCGTGCCCAAAAAGCCCAGCAGGGCAAATTCGGAAAAATGAGCCGCCTTCCGGATCAAATGGGTAACGACGCCGGACTCCGCCGTCTTTCCCGTCAGGCTTTGGATGACGTTTGTAACGAAGGTGACAAGTCTGCCGCTCTGCCGGGACGAGCTGGCGGCGTTTTGCAGGGAATTGGAAAAAATGAAGATCAGACACAAAACGGTCAGGCAAAGCAAGACGTATTTTCCCGCTTTCCGCATACCCTTTTCCTTACCCTTTCCCCGGGAAATGACCCTGAAGCTGAAAGCCGTCAAAATCCCACTGCCGAAGCGCCTCATACACGGCGATGGCAACGGAATTGGACAGATTCAGCGAGCGGATGTCCGTCAGCATAGGCAGGCGCAGACACGCGTCGGGATGCGCCGTCAAAAGATCCTCCGGCAAGCCCCGCGTCTCCTTCCCGAAAAAGAGGTAGGTCTTCCCGGAAAAGGAAACCTGATCGTAACGGTGGCTCGCCTTGGTCGTGTAAAACCAGAAGTTCCCCTCGTTTTGCCGGAAAAAGTCCGCCAGATCGTCATAAATGTGCAGATCCAGATACTGCCAGTAGTCCAGTCCCGCCCGCTTCAAATACCGGTCGGAGATCTCAAAGCCCAACGGGCGAATGAGATGCAGAGACGTGCCGGTCGCGGCGCAGGTGCGGGCGATATTGCCCGTGTTCTGCGGGATCTCCGGCTCCACCAGGACGACGGCAAGGACGTTCTTTTCTCTCTCAGGTGCGGTCGGCAATGTAGTTGCAGAGATCCTGAACGGTGAGAATGGAGTGAATATCCTCCTCGTCCACCTCGATGCCGAACTTCTCTTCGCAAATGACGATGAAGTCCGCGATCTCCAGAGAATTGAGTTTCAGATCATTGACAAACTCCGCCTCGGGGGTGACGAGAGCGGCGTCCACTTCCAATTCGTTGACCAGGATGGCTTTCAGTTCTTCAAACATACTTTTTTTCTCCTCGTTTTATGCTTACTGTTCAAGCTTATACCGCTTGATTTTATGCGTAGTGGTTTTATCAAATTCCGTGCGGCGCAATTCCACGCCCCGGATCTGTTTAAAGGCGGGCAGAGAACGGTTCAGTTCGGCGATCTTCTGCTTCAATTCCACGCCGATGGCGTTCAGATCCTCCTCCAGCCCCATCTCCTTCGCCACGGCGAAATCGGGATAGATCACCGCGGTGACGGTGACGGCGCCTTCCTCGTTCTTCCGTCCGACGACGGCGACCTCGCACACCAGATCGATCTTCTCCAGATACTCCTCGATCTCCTCGGGGAACACGTTTTTGCCGTTGTCCAGAACGATGACGTTTTTCTTTCTGCCGGTGACGTAGAGATAGCCGTCCTCATCCTGGTACCCGAAGTCGCCGGTGTGGAACCAACCGTCTTCCTCCAACACAGCGCGGGTGGCTTCCTCGTCCCCGTAATAGCCCTGCATGACGTTGGGGCCCTTCACCACGATCTCGCCGTAGTCTTCCCCTTCTTCCTTGTCGATGCGGACCTCCAGTCCGGGAACGGGCAGACCCACGGAGCCGGCGCGGTTTGCCTTTTCGGGGCACACCGCGATGAGGGGGGCGCATTCCGTAATGCCGTAGCCCTGGCAAAGCGCCACGCCGAAATCGTCAAACTCTTTGACAAAATCCGCTTCCATGGGAGCGCCGCCGCAAATGATGCGCTCCAGCCTGCCGCCAAACGCCTCCTGCACGCTCTTGAACAGAAGCTTTCTGGGGTCGATCTTGATCTTGCGCAAAAGGGAGGAAGCCCGGATGCTGCCCCGAAGCAGCTTGTCCTTGCCGGTCTTTTTGGCGGTTTCCCAGATCTTTTTATACAAGGTGGAAACAAACAGCGGCACCAGCACCAGACCCGTGGGGCGATAGAGCTGAAAATTCTTCACCACCCGTTTCAGAGAATCGTTGATACAGACGGTGCAGCCGATGAGAATGGGCGTCAAAATGCCGCAGGTCATCTCATAGGTATGGTGGACGGGGAGGACGGAAACGATCACGTCGTCCTCGTCAAAGTTGGTCATGTTGTAAGAGGAATTGATGGCTGCCACCAGGCATCTGTGCGCCAGCATAACGCCCTTGGCGGTGCCGGTGGTGCCGGAGGTGAACAGGATGGCGGCGGTCTTTTCCAGATCCGCTTCCAGCTCGAAAACGGCGGCGTCTCCTCCGTCAAGCTGCGCCTGACCGAACGCCAGCAGATCTTCAAAATTCAAGTGACCCGGCGCGGGGCAAGCCAATTCCGCCGTATAATCCTCAGGCAGTTCGGCGGCGATCTCCACAAAGTACGTGCCGTCCTCAAAATCTTCCCCGTGCCCGTCAAAATAGGGAGCGTATTTCTGGGTGTAGACCACGGCGCGGCAGCCCACCTTGCGGATGAAGCCCACGATCTCGTCCCGGGCAAGCTCCCGATCCAGCGGCACGATGATATTGCCGGAGGAAACGGCGGCAAGATAGGTGATGATCCACTCCGGGCAGGTCTCACCGATCACGGCGACGGGCGTGGCGGAAAAGCCCAGCTTCAAAAACGCCTCCGCCATCGCGGTCACCTTTTCGGAAAGCGCGTTGAAGGAAAGAGACTGAAGCTCGTTCTTCTTTTTATAAACCAGATATTCTTTATCGCCGTAAAGCTCAGCGGACTCCCGCACCAGGCTGAACAGATCCCTCGCCTGCCGCGCCCGCTGAGGCGGATAGAGTGATTTCATATCCAAATCTCCTTTTCCGAAGAATGATTATACGGGAAAGCGCCGCCCTTGTCAAGGCGGGCTCTTTTACGCCTGCTTTTCCACGCCGTCGATGAGGGCGTGGATCTTGTCCGTCAGCTCCTGCGCCGTGCCGTTGTTGAGAATAAAGCGATCCGCCATGGCGATGGGGCCGCCCTTTTCCATATTCTCGATCTCCGCCACGTCCCGGGACAGCGCCTGATCGGGGGTCAAAGCCCGCACGGGGCGCTTGGAAATGCGCTCGTAACGCACGGGGCGATCCGCCACGATGGCAGCGACGGTGAGCCGGTCGCCCAGCTCTTCCTTCAAAACCTTATATTCCGACCAGGAGTACAGCCCGTCCAGGCACACGTTTGCCTTTTCCAGCTTCTCCCGGATCACGTCCTTGAGCAAAATGGCGAAAGCGGCGGGTCCGTAGGTGCGCCGCAGCTCTTCCCGCACGGCGCGCTCGTTGGCTTCGTTCCGTTCCAAGCCCCGCTTTTCCAGCTCCGTCATCGTCACGCCGCCGAAATACACCTGTTCCCAGCCGCGCTTTTGAAACACTTCGCAACAAACGCTTTTGCCGCTGCCGCACATACCCACCAGGGCAACCACTTGATTCATATTCTCTCCTCCCGGATCCGATGCACAAAATAACACGTTTATATTTTACTCCACCGGCGCGCTAAATTCAATAGGAAAAGGGGAAAAAGCGTGGAATTCTTTTCCGTTTTTCACCGTCTTTTTCAAAAGACGCCTTTCCTCTGCCTGCTTGACAAAACCGGCGCGCGCCGATACAATGAGACAAGAAACGACAAAAGGAGAACGGATGTGAAAGAAGTCGTCTGCGCCGCCCTGAAAGTCCTGCCCCGGGGCAAAAAAGCCAGGGCACAGGCTCTCGGAGCCGCATTGAAGAGCGTTTATCCCGAAGCCTTCTGCGCCCTGGAATACGAGGCGGATCCCTTTCGCCTTCTGGTAATGGCGCGGCTTTCCGCCCAGTGTACCGACAAACGGGTGAATCAGGTCTCCAAAGCCCTCTTCTCCGCCCTGCCGGACGCCGCTTCTTTTGCCGCGGCGCCCCTGGAGCAGATCGAAGCGCTGGTGAAGCCCTGCGGGCTCTATCACACCAAAGCGAAAAGCATTCAGGACTTTTCCCGTATTCTGGTGGAACGGTACGGGGGCGAAGTGCCCCGCACCAAAGAGGAGCTTCTGGCGCTGCCGGGAGTGGGCGAAAAGATCGCCAATCTGATGATGGGGGACGTGTTCGGGGATCCCCACATCGTGGCGGATACCCACTGCATCCGCCTTTCCGGCAGGTGGCGCCTGACCGACAGACGCGACCCCGCCCGCGTGACGCGGGATCTGGAACAGATCGTCCCCAAAGAGGAGCAGTCCGACTTTTGCCACCGGGTCGTCTCCTTCGGCAGGGATTTCTGCCGCGCCCAAAATCCCGACTGCGCCGCCTGCCCGCTGACCAAATAGCACCCGCCACCGCGATGCCCTCAACATAGATGAAGAAAAAGCCTGCACATGGTGCAGGCTTTTTTTAAATAAGTGTTTTACGCCCGGATAAAAGCCAGGATGTCCGCCAGGACCTCGTCCCGGCAGGTGTCGTTGAGGATCTCGTGGCGGCAATTTTCGTAGAGCTTTTCCTCTACGCGGCAATTCCGCTCTTTCAGCGCCGCGACCACCTGACGAACGCCCTTGCCGTAATCGCCCACGGGATCTTCCGCGCCGGAGACGAACAGGGTGGGAAGATCTTTGGGGAAGGCATCAAAATGCGCCTTTTCGTTGCAGGTCTTATTCAGCGTGACCAGATCCACCATGGCGCTGATGGTGAAGGGGAAGGTACAGAGGGGATCCGCCCGGTATTTCTTCCGGATATCCAGATCCTTGGTGAGCCAGGCGACGGGGTCGTTTTCCGCCTTGAAACGGGCGTTATAACTGCCGAAGGCGAGGGATGTGAGCAGGTTGGAGGTCTTTTTTTCGCCCTTCACGCCCCGCAGGAATTTCGCCACGGCAAGACCCACGCCCGCGGCGGGGTTGGGACCGCCGGTGCCCATCACGATAAGCTTATCCGGCGCCCCCTCCATCACGGTGGTGAGCCGCACGATGAAGGAGCCCATGCTGTGCCCCAAAAGGACGTAGGGCAGATCGCCGTATTCTTCCCGGACGGCGTCGGCAAAGACCTTCACGTCCTTCACCAGGATCCGCCACCCGTCCCGGTGCGCAAAGTAGCCCAGGGAACCGGACTCGGTTCCGGTAGCGCCGTGCCCTAAGTGGTCAAAGCCGAAGGCGACGTAGCCCTGCTCGGCAAGGTACGTCAAGGTGTTTTCATAGCGGCCGATGTACTCGTCCATCCCGTGGGCGATCTGAAAATATCCCTTCTTCTCCCCTTCGGGCAAATAGACCTTGCCGACGAGGGTGTGAACGCCGTCGGACGACAGAACGCGCTTTTCCAAAACTTCGATCATCTTTCTCTCCTTTCTTCACAGGGAGCGGCAGGCGGAAACAGCCCGGTGCCAGCCGTCCAACAGTTCCCGTTTCTTCTCCTCGGGCATGGCGGGGGTAAAGACGTCCCCCTCTTTCACAAGGGAAAGGATCTCCCCGCGATCCCGATAAAAGCCGGTGGCAAGTCCCGCCAGGTACGCGGCGCCCGCCGCCGTCGCCTCCCGCTGAGCGGGGCGGCGCACGGTCAAGCCGGACACGTCCGCCTGAAACTGCATCAAAAAGCCGTTGGCGCTGGCGCCGCCGTCGGCGCGGATGCCGGAAACGCCCCGGGGATAGTCCCCCTGCATGGCGTTCAACACGTCGCAGGTCTGATAAGCGATGCTTTCCACCGCCGCCCGGACGATGTGGGTGCGGTTGGAGCCCCGGGTCAGCCCGGTAATGACGCCCCGGGCGTGCATATCCCAATAGGGCGCGCCCAGACCGGCGAAGGCGGGCACCACGTACACGCCGCCGGTGGAATCCACCTTGCGGGAAAAGTATTCGGTGTCCCGGGCGTCGGAAATAAAGCGCAGCTCGTCCCGGATCCACTGGATCACCGCGCCGCCCACGAACACGCTGCCCTCCAGCACGTATTCCCGGGGACGCCCCGCTTCGGTCGCCGCCAGGGTGGTGATCAAGCCGTTTTTGCTGTAGACCCGGTGGTCGCCGGTGTTGGCGAGGAGGAAGCAGCCGGTGCCGTAGGTGACTTTGGCTTCCCCGGCTTCAAAGCAGCCCTGCCCGAAGAGCGCCGCCTGCTGGTCGCCGGCGATCCCCGCGATGGGCACGGAAGCGCCGAACAGGTCCATTTCCCCGTATACCTCACTGCTGGAACGGATGGCGGGGAGCATGGCGCGGGGCACCCGCAGAAGGGATAACAGTTCGTCGTCCCAATCGTCTTTTTCCAGATTGTACAGCATGGTGCGGGAGGCGTTGGTGCGATCCGTCACGTGCACCTTGCCGCCGGTGAGTTTCCACACCAGCCAGGTATCCACCGTGCCGAAGAGCAGTTCCCCCTTCTCCGCCCGCGCCCGGGCGCCTTCCACGTGGTCTAAGATCCAGGCGATCTTGGTGCCGGAAAAATAGGCGTCCAGCTTCAAGCCCGTGGCAGCGCGGATCTTCTCCCCGTGCCCCGCCTTTTCCAATTCCTCGCAAACGTCCGCCGTGCGGCGGCATTGCCACACGATGGCGTTATACACGGGGCGCCCGGTGGCTTTGTCCCACACGATGGTGGTCTCCCGCTGATTGGTGATGCCGATGCCGGCGATGGAAGCGGCGTCCACCCCGGACTTTGCCACGCATTCGGTGAGCGTGGCGTATTGAGATGCATAGATCTCCATAGGGTCCTGCTCCACCCAGCCGGGCTTGGGATAGATCTGCCGGAATTCCTGCTGCGCGACGCTGACGATCTCCCCGCTTTTGTTGAACAGGATCGTCCGCGCGCTGGTGGTGCCTTCATCCAGGGCTAAAAGATACTGTTTCATAGTCGCCTCCTCGGTTGTTTTATTCGGTATCCCAGTCCGCCACCGCTTGATCGATCCAGGCGGCGCGGTTGGTCAAAAAGTCTTTCAGGTATTGGATCTGAGACGCGTAGGTGGGGTAGCGGGTGGTGTCCTTTCGCTCAAACGCCACTTTTTTCCCCAGGATCTGCCACCGCTCAAAGTTTTCCTCGGCGGAGGGTCGCACCGCTCGATAGACGGATTCGATCTCCTCCAAAGCGACGGCGAGCAGCCTGTCCCGCACGGCGTTCCAGCGGGCTTTGAACGCCTTTTGGAACACCGGATCCTTCAGCAGATACGTCGACCAGGTAACGCCCACGTAGTCGTCCTCTTCATTGGTGGAGACCCAAACGTCGTAATCCGGCACGTCCTTGGAAAAGTTGCCGAACGCCAGATCAAAATCCCAAACCGTGCCCATTTTGATCTTCTCTCCGGGATCTTTCACCATATAGGTACTGCGCCGCCAGGAGCAGTCCGTATTGAAGGAAAGCTCCGTCATGATCATCCAGTCCACCAGGGTATCAAGATCCACGTAGTCTTCCCAGCCCTCGCCCGCCTTCACCGCTTCGCTCGCCGCCGTCAGGTAATCCCTGATAAAGTTGAACTGAAGGGTGGTCATTTCATTGTAGTCCGGATCCTTGATGAGAACGAAGCGCAAGGGATCCGCGTGGAAATAGTTCATCCCGTTCACGTCCACGCCGCTGACCACACCGCCCACTTCCAGAAAAACGCCGCAGTCCTTTTCCTTCATATTGTGGGTGACGGATACTCTGCCCTCTCCCGTTTCCAGATGCTCTCCCAGGGAATACACGCCCGCGTAGGCGCCGTTCAGGAACACGTCCACCAAAACCTGGGTGGGCACGTAATCAAAGGATAACTCCGCCGCCATGACCAGCGCCAGGCGGTTGCGCATCAGAGATTTGTCCGCGTAATTGGCGAAGAGCGCCCACTCCTCCGCCGCTGCCAAGCCGAAGAGGGAGACCGGCTCGTCAAAGTGGATCTTGTAAGGCTTCTTCTCCCACTTCCAGGTGGAATTGCCCCTGCCACGGATGCGAACGTGGGTAAGGGACACCCCTTCATAGCCGCTGCCGCCGGGATCCATGGCGAAAAGCCCGGAAACGTACCGGGTGCGGGAAGTGATCTCCCCACCGTCGTCCGTTTCCAGATACACCGCGGGAATGTTCTTCGCCTGCCTCGTCAGAACGATCCGATAGCGGCGGTCCTCCCCCGCCTCGTCGGTGGCGATCACCACTCCGCCGTGGCGCACGCCGCCCTCCAGAGCGGCGTCGCCTCCTTTTGCGGTGAGGGTATACGCGGCGGCGGCAAGATTTTCTTCCGTTACGTTATAAGGCACCGTGCCCACCAGGGTATTCCCCACGGCGGTAAACGCCACGCCCGCCGGCGCCTCTTCTCCCGCAAACAGCGTCAATTGGGGGATCGCCGTGCCGGCGCCGCCCAGATCAGGCTCCTGCCCGTTATAGCTTTGTACGTTCCAAAGGCGCTGCGCCACCGTCAGAGACGGCGGGGCGTTTCCCGTCCAGCTGAGCCGGGCAAAAGGCGCTTCGATCTCAAAAAGCTCCGGGGAAAGCGCCGCCCCCGCGCCGCGGGTAAAACGCATTTCCCCCTCTTTCCGGGAAGCCAGGCGAATGACGCCCCCCGCCGTGGTAAGGGACGCGGGACAGTCAAAGGACAACAGTCCGTCAAAAGCGAGATCCCACCTTACGGGCAGGTCGGCAAGCACCCGCACCGTGTCTCCGGAAACCAGCCGGGGCAGGGAGGCGGGATCAAACAAGCGCGCCAACTTCTCTTCGCTGTCCACCGGAATAAAGCCGGTAAAGCAAGGCGCGCGGTTCACCGAAGAAACCCTGAGATAATAGGGCGCTTCCGCCTCTTCAAACGAGAGCGAGACCCGGGACAGGCTCAGGGAACACCGGGGCGCGAAAACAGTCAGATGCGCGGTAAAGTCCCTCTCCGGCGCCAGCACGATGCGCCCGGGCAGCTCCGTATCCACCGTCAAAGCGCTCAAGTGAAAGTCCCCGAAAAGGCGCACGGGCGCACGCAGGGAAAGCGCCCCCAACTCCGCCCGGTACAGACAGACCAGATCGCCCCCCCGGGACAGAGCCTCCAGGGACGGGGCAAGATCTTCCGGGGAAGCGGGGTAAGCGGTCACCGCCCCCTCCTCCGGCAAAACGATCACCGAAAGGGGCGCGCCTTTGGCGGCGGTAACGGAAAGCGCCTTCTCTTCACCCCCCGCCAGGGTCGCCTGCCCCAGGCTCTCGCCCCCGGACAGGAGGCGCACCGTGGCGCCCTTCTTTTCCTGCCAGGAAAGGGTAAGGGTATGCGCGCCCGCCGGCACTTCCCCGCTCTCCTTTTTTTCCCACAAAGAAGCGCCGTCACAGCGGACGGTCAGGGCAAAGGACGGGCGATCCAGACTGTCGTCCCGCAGCCCCCTCCACAAAAGCAAGGCGGCAAGCGCCGCCAAAATCGCCCCCGCGGCAAGAAGGACAGCCCAGCCCCGCCGGATCTCTTTCCGAATGACCATCGCCGTCCCCCTTTTCTTTTTTTCCATTGTACCATA
>CAMPCJ010000043.1 GCA_946645685.1 uncultured Clostridia bacterium
ATGAAGTGGATCCCCGATTTCACCTTCCTGAAAGCGATCGAAGGCTTCAAAGCCATCGACGGCAAATATATCCTTACCATTGCAGTCGCCTACATTCCCGTTGCGTTCGTGGTCTTTGCCGAGCACATCGCTGACCACAAGAACATTTCTTCCATCATCGAGTCCGATCTTCTGAAGGATCCCGGTCTGCACCGTACGCTGCTCGGCGACGGAATCGGCTCCATGGCGGGCGCGATCTTCGGCGGCTGCCCCAACACTACCTACGGCGAGTCCATCGGTTGTGTGGCGATCTCCGGTAACGCTTCCGTTCAGACCATCCTCGCCACCGCGATCCTGGCGCTTGTGGCTGCCTTCCTGGCGCCCTTCACCACCTTCCTTGCCACCATTCCCAGCTGCGTTATGGGCGGCGTGTGCATCGCGCTGTACGGCTTCATCGCCGTGTCCGGTTTGAAGATGATCCAAAAGGTCGACCTGGAAGACAACCGGAACCTCTTCGTGGTATCTGTGATCCTGATCGCCGGTGTGGGCGGGCTTGCGGTTTCCTTTGGTAAAGTTACCATTACGGAAGTTGCCTGTGCGCTGATCCTCGGCATCGTGACCAACCTGATCCTCAAAGGTAAAAAGAAAGCCTGATCTCCATTCAATATAAAAAAAGAATGACGCCGATCGGCGTCATTCTTTTTTGTCTTCAATCTTCTCGGAGCAGATCCTCTATTTCCCGTTTCAAGCGGGAGATGGGGAGACCGATCACGCTGTAATAATCTCCGTCGATCCGCTCGATGAATAAAGCGCCTTTGCCTTGTATCGCGTAAGCGCCGGCTTTATCCATCGGCTCGCCGGTGTCAAGATAAGCCTCGATCTCTTCATTTGTCAGGGGAAAGAATGTCACGTAGCTTTCCACGGAAAAAGTGACGTTTTCCTGCTTATAGGATAGACAGCAACCTGTGATCACCTTGTGCGTCGCGCCGGAAAGCAGCTCCAGCATCCGTTTTGCCTCAGAACGGTCTTTGGGCTTTCCCAGGATCTGAAACCCGCTGATCACCACCGTATCCGCGGCTATGACCAGATCGTCCCGGTGATTTTCGGCAACCTTTTCCGCTTTTGCCGCCGAAAGGTAGAGGGGCGCAAACTCCATACCGATATCATCCGGCAGCGTTTCATCTATATCGGCTGATTCAACGGTAAAGGCATCAAATAAACGGGATAACAGTTCCTTCCTTCGCGGGGAGGCGGATGCAAGAATGACGTTCATAGGGCTTTCTCCTTTATGAATTGGCGTCGGTTTGAGGCAGATATATGCGGGACGCCCCCAGGATGAGACCGAAGAAAACGCCTGTTTGCGGCCAAAAGACCGTTGTATCCACCATACCGTGTACGATGAGAGCGGCGAGGATCGAAACGGTCAGACACAACTCACAACGGTTCTTTATCGAGTCTGTCATACACGCGCGGATCGTTTTGACGGCTTGATATCCGGAGTAAATAAATAAGGATAAAAAACCGAATAAGCCGAAATTCAGTAGGATCTCCAAATACATATTGTGGGCGTGAAGGGCAAACTGCGCTCCTTCGTGTTCCAGGTAAAGCCAACTGTAACAGAAATACCCTCGCCCGATAAGGGGAGAATTCTTGATTTCCTCCAAAGCCGTGTTCCAGATCCCGATCCTCAGATCCAGGCTGTCGGAAAGGCTTTCCCCTCTGGGAATGATGGTCGGGAAGAGACAAAGAGCGGCAAAGACAAGCGCCGTGGCAATGGTGATCCCGAAAATGTATTTCTTGTTGTACACGCAAAGAAAGATCACGAACGATATGGCAATGACCAAAAATGCCGTTCTGCATTTACTGAGCCAAAGGCCGGCAATGTTCACAAGAATGGATCCGAGATAAAACAGACGGATCTTCCATTCCTTTTCCTTCAGCATAAAATACAGAGCAATGAGCGTCAAGCATTCCAGTGCAACGCCGTAATAGTTTTCATTCAGGAACACGGAGGGGACGCGCCCGGGGTCATTGGAGCGACCCATCAGCCCAAAGATCCTCTGAACGACAGCAACGAGAAAACACGGGTAACTGAGTAAAACGGAAAACTTCAACCCGTCCATCAGAGCGCGCCGGGTGACAATGCGAAACAAGAACGTCATATCAAAAGCAAGAATGACGATCAGGATGCTGAGCCCTTTTACGTACCATTCTTTAAGGGCGTACGTGTTCTTGACGTAATTCCAAATGGAGTCACGACCGTAAATAAAGGTGAAAAGGACGCCGAGAGCGGCAAATACAAAAATGAGCGATTCAAAAACATTTCTCGGCAGCGCTTTTTTTGCCTGTTTGGTCACGAAAAAGTAGACCGGCGTCAGGATAAGAAGCCCCGTCACGGCAAAAACAGAGATAAAAGAGGAAATGAATAAAGCCAGGATCAGCCATTCGTTGGGGGTATATCTTGATAAAATCTTTTTCATAGTCACACTCTCATCGATAATAAAGCTTTGGTGTTCCCGACTGTTTTTCCTGCTGACGTCGGAAAGCGCTGGGGGTAGAGCCTGTGTGAGAAAGAAAGATGCGATTAAAGGAGCTTTGGTTTTTAAATCCGCATTCATAGGCGATCTCGCCGACGGATTTATTGGTGGATAGCAGCAGACTTTGCGCCATACTCACCCGGTAGGAATTGATCAGCGGGCGGAAATTCGTGCCGAAGGTATCCCCGATCACGTGGGAAATGTAATACTTGCTGTAATTCAGCGCGTGAGCCACGTCATCCAATGTGATGTCCTTGGTGTAGTTGTCCAAAAAATAGAGGATCAACTGTTGGATCAGGTCGTTATCGGAATCCCGCCTCGTCAGGGTAAGATGCTGGATCACTTCCCCCAAAAGGGCGTTTAAATACCCGATCAGCATATTCTGCTTATAAGGCTGATCAGAAGAAGCGATCTCGCTGGTGCGCGTCATGATCGTATAAACGATGGGAGAAAACTCGTTTTTGCGGAGGACGGGCATCGTCGGCTTGGAATGACAGAGCGTTTCGGTGTAGGGGGCGCAATATTCTGCGTCTACAATGGCAATGGAAATGGTGGTTCGGTCGCTCTTTTTGCCCGCGTGAAGCAGGTTCGGGAAGACCACGTACAGATCGCCCTCGTTCAATACGTATGGGACGTTATCAATGGAAACCTCAAGAACGCCGGATTCCACGAAAGCGATCTCCAGCTGCTTGTGAAAGCGGGCGGGGTAGTCCGTAGCGCGCTGCGTTAAGTTGATATGAATGGGAGAATTCCGATATTCATACTTAGGAAACATACTGCCTCACCAAGGGGGATCCCGACGAAGTATCGGGATCTTGCATTTACGTTGATCCTTCCGTTTTGGTCGATTTCAAATTCTTCACTGGAATGTGGACAACATTATATAAGAAGACACTTAAAATGTCAAGTTTTATGAATCGGCGCCGCGCCTCCCGCGATCCCGAAACTCCGTACAAAAAGCGAGCGGGACGCCAGGAGCATGCATCCCGCTCGCTTGAAAGGTCAGTCGGACAGGATCTCTTTTGCGAGAGAATCCGTGTAACGGCTCAGTCCGGTGAAATCCATTGCGGTAATATAGTATTTTTCCAGCTCCGCGTGGGCGCGAGCGGCGTCCTGAAACGCTTCCGCAGCGCCCTCCGAAAGCGTGGCGACGCAGCGCTTCCCGAATCGCAATTTTTGTGAATTTGCCCGAACGACATCCCGGTCATTAAAGCGCTGCATGTGAATGACGTGCACTTCCTTATCAGAGAGAAATTCTACGTAGTTTTCATTTTCAATGACAAACGCCGTTTTTGCGGCGGAGAAAAACAAAGCTTCCGGCTGTCCCGGAAAGAGACAGGAGGGACAAAAAGTAAAGCTTTGTTTGGATTCTGCGGCGCGTTTTGCTATTTTATCTAAAAACAGCGTTCCCTGGAGGAGGGGGTCGCGGATCAACCACACGCGATCGGCATCCGGTAAAAAGCCCGGCAGATGCACGATCCCGTTTTTATTGAACGTGGAAAGAACGCGTATTTGCCTCATACCGGTGGGGTGCTTTTCAAAGACGCGCTTTTCCAGGCGGCTGACTTGCGCGTCCATTTTGTTTTGATCTAAGCCGGCGGACGTCAAACGGCGGATCGCCTCCGTGATCTCTCCGATGGCAGATAAAAATCCATACGCTCTTTTGTAATGCTTTTTGCCGTCGCGTATCAGGTCCATGATCTCACGCTTTTTTGATAAAAGCGTTTTTGTATTCCAAAAAGAACCGGTGTTAACAATGCTCTCAACGACGCCCGGAAAAGCGGGGTCCAGGGTGTGTGGGCTGGTGCCGTCTACCAGAGCGATCCCTTTTTCGGGAAGCAATACGCCGTCCAGCGAAGCGGGATCGGATGAACAGGGGAAGCGCTCCACGCTCAAGCCCGCTTCCTCAGCCTTTGCCGCAACAAACCGCATCAGGCTGGATTTTCCCGTGCCGGGGCCGCCTTTGATGATGTAGATCCGACGGAGCGTTTCTGCGTCGAAGATCTGTGTGAAATGGTTTTGAAAGCCTTTCAGGGTATTTGACGCTGCAAAATATACGGGGTGGTTCTTGATCATAAAACACGCCTCTTTTCACAAGATGATACTGTATCTTATGAAAAAGAGGCGTTTTGGTGCGTTGACGCTTTTTATTTTCGGGTCAGCTTTGCATAAGTGCCCATCAGTTTTTTGGTTTCTCCCGAATCAAAGCGGATTTCATACAACGTGTCCGATCCGTACGCTTTGGCAGAGAGGACCTCCCCGGAGCCAAAGACGGGATGCTGGACCTTATCGCCGTTATGGAATCGCTCAACGGTTTTGCGTTCCTTCTCAGCCAATTTGGCTGGACTGCCGACTGAAAACGGGCGTGAGGGCGCAGGATTCTGCCGCCTCTCTCCCGTCGGGGAGAATGCGTTTCTTTTCGGAAGGAAGAACGCGTCGTTATCCGCAAAGCCGGGGCGCGGCACGGGGGCGCGCAATTCCATATCGAGCATTTTTTCGGGGATTTCCCGAATAAAGCGGGAGATCTCATTGAAACCGGTCCGTCCATAGAGCATCCGGTGGCTCGTGCAGGTCATGAACAATTCTTTTTTGGCTCGAGTCATGGCGACGTACGCCAGCCTCCGTTCCTCCTCCAGGTCCGATTCGGAAAGCAGGGATTTGGAGGAAGGGAAGAGGTTTTCCTCCATACCGGTGAGAAATACCACGGGGAACTCCAGCCCCTTGGCGGCGTGGATCGTCATCAAAACCACCGCGTTGGCGTTCTCGTCGTAATCATCCACGTCGCTGACCAGCGCCATTTCTTCCAAAAAACCGGAAAGATCGGGTTCATCCGCGCGGCTTTCATAGTATTTGGCGGAAGAGGATAATTCCTCCACGTTTTTCCGTCTCTCTTCGTTTTCGTCGCCTGCCAGTGTTTCCATATATTCCGTGCGATCCAAAAGGACGGGAAGAAGCTCCGTGGGCGTGTGCTCCGCCGCAAAAGAAGCTAAGGATCGAATGAGACGTGCAAATTCCGCCAATTTTCCTTCGCTTCGCCGTAAGGCTTCATATTCTTTCGCATTTTCAGCCACTTCCAGGGGCGTTTTCCCTTCCTCGGAAGCAATGGCTCGGATCTTTTCCACCGTCGTTTGACCAATGCCGCGCTTGGGCGTGTTGATGATCCTGGAAAAACTGATAAAGTCCGCGGGATTGGCGATCAGCCGCAAATAAGCGATCACGTCCTTGACCTCGGCATGATCATAAAACCGGGTGCCGGAAAGCAGACGATGGGGAATGCCGGATTTGGCAAAAACCGTTTCAATGATATTGGACTGCGCCTTTGTACGGTATAAAACGGCAAAGTCCTTGTATTGATATTTCCGCTGCATCGTAAGGAAGCCGATTTTATCCGCGATGTAAACGGCTTCTTTTTCCTGATCTTCCAGTTGCCTTACCGCGACTTTTTTCCCCATATCATTGTCACACCAAAGAGATTTGCCCCGGCGGGCGTCGTTGTGTGCAATGAGTGCGTTGGCGGCTTCCAAAATGGAACGGGTGGAGCGGTAGTTCTGCTCCAGCAGAATGATTTTTGTGGCGGGATAGGTTTTGTCGAAGTTCAGGATGTTGTCCACCACGGCGCCGCGGAATTTATAGATACTCTGATCGTCATCGCCCACCGCCATGATATTGGGCTTTTCACGATGAGAGGTGAGCAGCTGCAGCAAAAGCGATTGGGCGTGGTTGGTATCCTGATACTCGTCAACCAGGATATAGCGGAAGCGGTCGTTGCACCAGGCACGAACGTTTTCTTCCCGCTTCAAAAGGGACACCGTTTCCAGGATGATATCGTCAAAATCCATGGCGTCAGCGCCGGTCAGTTCCTTTTGATAGGCGGTGTAAAGATCCGCCAGGAGGCGCCTCTGGGAGCTTCCCTGATTGAGTCCGGAAAAGGTCTCGGCGTCCTGCATGGCGTTTTTGGCGCGAGATATGATATTCATAACGTAACGGGGCGTGATTTCGGGATCATCGATCTCCGCGTCTTTCAGCAGCTTGGTGACGATCTTTTTGCAGTCGTCCTGATCGTAAATGATAAAGCCCTGAGAGTACGTTAAATAGTCGGAAAAGCGACGAAGCAGGCGAACGCAGATGGCGTGAAAGGTTCCTGCCCATACGGCGCGCGCCGAATCGCCCAATTGACTTTGCAGCCGCTCTTTGATCTCCCCTGCGGCTTTGTTCGTAAAAGTGATGGCGAGGATCCTGTCCGGCGGACAGGGTTCGTCGGAAAAGCAGGAGAGGATGGGAGAGAGCACTTCCCGGGATGTAAGCGTTGCGTCATCTGCAAAGCGCTGAAGCATGAGAAGCTCATTTTCAGTGGGCTGCAGCGTCTTTTTGCTGTGAAACGCGTTGCCGAACCGAATGATATGCGCGATCCTGTTTACCAAAACGGTGGTTTTGCCGCTTCCGGCTCCGGCGACGACCAAAAGGGGACCGTTTACGTGGTAAACGGCCTCACGCTGCTTTTCATTCAGATTTTGATAATAACGATCAAACAAGATCCGTTTGATCCGGGTCAATTCATCCATCGTCTCACTCCCGTTTTTCTCTTGACCATTATACACTATTTTGTCGATAAAGTAAAGAAGAAAGAGGTGCTTACCGGTTGAAATGATACCGATTGTATGGTAGAATAATTTCATCATCAGAAGGGAGGCGATCCGATGGACGATATACATTCTTGTGCGTTTACTGGACATCGTCCGAAATCGTTTTCCTTTGGCTTGAATGAGAGCGACCCCGCTTTTACGGCGCTTTATCAGAAAATGAAAAGCAGTATCATTCAGGTGATGAACGCCGGATGCCGGCGCTTTTATTGCGGTATGGCGGAGGGTGTGGATCTGTGGTGCGGCGAGATCGTTTTGGATCTGGCGGATCAGTTTTTTCCGAAACCGGAGATCATTGCCGTCGTTCCCTTTATCGGGCAGGATAAGGCTATGCGCCAGCCGTTTTTTGCCCGTTACCACAGGATCATGCAAGCCTCGACCGAGCGATACCTGGTTTCCCGCGCCTATCATAAAGACTGCTATCGCAAGCGCAATCAATTTCTCGTGGATTCCTGTGACGCCTTGATCGCGGTTTACAAGCCCTTTGAAACCATTTCCGGGACGATGCAGACTGTCCGGTACGCGGAGAAAAAAGGAAGGAAGATCTTTCGCGTCATCGTGGAAGATTGATCGTACAAAACAAGAAGGAGCCCGTTTGAAACGGACTCCTTCTTGTTTTATGCTCTTTACTTCTTATCGCTTTGAGCACCGGCGAGGGTGTAAGCGGGGAAGAGGAACAGAGCAAAATAGCTCACGAAGTTCACCACGGAAGCGACCATCACCGCGTAGGCAATGTAGACGACCGAGCCGCGGAGCAGCATCACCAGAGCCAGGGATACGGCAAAGATAATCGCGTGGATCCACAGGCATCGGATGTTCATCTTTTTGACCGGACCGCTGAGCACGGGACGGATGGACTGCTTGTTCTTTAAGACCTTACCGCAGGGTCTGACCGTAAAGAGGAAGAAGATCCCGGCAAGGAGCATGCAAACGTACAGAGCGATCACCGTTCCGAGATTGACCTGGAAGGCTTTGTTGACCATAAAGATCAGCATAGCGGCAACGTCCCCCAACAGGGCGCCTGCGGCAAAGAGGCCCGCCATTCTGCCTTGTGCGATCAAAAGGATCGCGCAGGCAAGGAAGGTGACCGCAAACAAAATGCCGACGCCGAGGATCACACCCTGCGGCAGGGAGGGGGCAAGAGTCTCGACGGAAACGACCTCCATCGTGGCGGGAAGCGCCTCGGATCTCATATAAGAAAGGATCCAGGTGGCGTACTGCGTGTTGAAACCGTACTGAATACCGTTCTCCGTGCCCGCGTTGATGGTGAAGGTCTTGCCGAACTTCACGTTGCTCAGCGGAACGTCAACGAGATCGATCCCGTTGATGGAAAGCTTCGCACTCTGGGACGTTGTCGCGAGAGGCGTGCAGTTTTCTTCAAACTGCTTTGCCCCTTCCTCGGTGAAGTTCAACCGGATAAAATATCCGTAAGAGGAACTGGTGATCTCGGCATTTTTGATCATGGAAGCGTCGCAGAGCGTGTTGCCCGCGCTGCTCTTGATGGACCAGCTGCCTTGCTGATAGAAGCCGAATACGGGAGAATAATCCATGGTATAAGTGCTGGACACCATATACATGGAATCCAGTTCGGCCTGAGACTTCATGGAAGTATCGACCCGAACCTGACCGTCGTCTGTGGCGAGGGCGACCGTATCGTTGTAACCGATGGTCTTCAGTCTGGTCTCGATAGAAGCGGCGGCTTTCTCGTAATCCTCTTTTGTATACTCTTTCGTATTGATGATCACGTTGTTGGTACCGGTGCCGGATTCCGCATTTTCGGCATTTTCCGTACCCTCCGTAGTTTCGGCGGGTTCGGCAGTTTCGGCGGGCTGCGCCGTCTCCTCGGTCTGGGGTTCGGCGGTCTCAGCGGGCTCCTGGGTCGTTTCCGGCTCGCTTTGAACGATCCCGAGATCCTCCGGCGTGATGGTGTTGTCTTCAAACTTCAGATAGATGCTCGTGCCATTGTCAAATTGCCGGTTGGTGAAAAAAGCGTTGTCGGAAAAAACGCTGGGAGAATCGTAAAAAGCGACTCCGAACAAAGGCGCGGCGACCAGACAAAGCAAAAGCAAAACGGATACGGCGAATTTCAGGCTGTGTTTCAACATGGGCTAAGTCCTTCTTTCTGTTAAGGCTTGTCTAATGACAAAAAACACTAACGAATATTATAACAGTCCGGCAAACTTTCGTCAACCTTATTTTTCCAGGAGCTTTTCCAGTGCGGCAAGTCTGGCGCAAACGGTCACGTAATGGGCAATGTCCGCCGCGTCCTCGGGCAGAACGTTGCTGGGCGCGATGCGAAGGTTTTCATCCTGCGGATCAATGCCGTAGGGGAAGGTGGCGCCAACGTTGGTCAAGGTCACGCCGATCTCTTTGGCGAGCGCCCAAGTGCGTTTTGCCGTGCCGGGCAATACGTTCAGAGAAATGAAGTAACCGCCTTTGGGCGCGATGTAACGGGCAATGCCGGTATCCCCGAAGCCTTGATTGAACTCTTTCAGCACAGATTCAAATTTCGGGCGAAGAATGTCGGCGTGCTTTTTCATAACGGCATAAACGCCTTCGACGTTTTTAAAGTAGCGCATATGGCGGAGCTGGTTGACCTTGTCATAGCCGAGCCCTTCCAGGGAAAGCGTTTTGGTGATCCAGGCGATGTTTTCCTCGGAAGAGGCAACGAAGCAGACGCCGCCGCCCGCCAGGGTGATCTTGGAAGTGGACATGAAACTGAAAATCATGTTGCCTTTTCCCGTTTTCTTTGCTTCTTCGTGGATATTCAGCACCCGGTCGTGTTCGTCGTACAGGTCGTGTACCAGGTAGGCGTTATCCCAGAAGATCTTGAAATCCTTCGCCTTGGGGGAAAGGGAGGCAAAACGCCGCACCGTCTCGTCAGAAAAGGTGATGCCGGTGGGGTTGGAGTATTTCGGTACGCACCAGATCCCCTTGATGGTCTCGTCTTCGCTGACCAGTTTCTCGATCATGTTCATATCGGGGCCGGTGGGAAGCATGGGAATGGTGATCATTTCAATGCCCAAATGCTGGCAAATGCCGAAATGACGGTCATAGCCCGGGGCAGGGCAGAGGAAGCGGATCTTATCGTATTTGCCCCAGGGCTTTTCCGATTCGGGGAAACCGATCGCCATGCCGTCCACGATCAGGTTATACATAAAATTGAGAGAGGAGTTTCCGCCGGTGAAGATCTCCTTTTCACCCACGCCCATCACGGCTGCAAACAGGCGCTTTAACTCCGGGATACCGGTGGGAAGACCGTAGTTTCGCACGTCAAACCCGTTTTCATTTTTGCAGTCCTCCGGCGTTTTGAGAATGGTCATCATCTCTCCGCACAGATCAAGCTGTCTCTTTTCGGGTTTTCCCCGGCTCATATCCAGACTCAGCCCTTTGGCTTTGACGTCGTCCCATTCTTTTTTAACAAGGGCATATTCTTCGTTCAGTGCTTCCTTACTTGCGTCCAAATAATACATATCGTCTCTCCTTTATCAAAATTCAGCGTTTCCGGTGGTGCGGGGGAAGGGTTCCACGTCGCGAATGTTGGCGACTCCCGTCAGGTACATGACCATCCGCTCAAAGCCGAGCCCAAAGCCGGCATGCGTTACGCCGCCGTAGCGGCGCAGATCCAAATACCATTGATATCCGTCTTTTTTCATACCCGTTTCATCCATACGTGTTTCCAGAACGTCGAGCCGTTCTTCACGCTGGCTGCCGCCAACCAATTCTCCCACGGCGGGCACCAGCATATCCATGGCGGCAACGGTTTTTCCGTCGTCGTTCAGGCGCATATAGAAAGCCTTGATCTCCTTGGGCCAATCGGTCACGAAAATGGGCTTTTTAAAATATACTTCCGTAAGATACCGCTCGTGCTCGGTCTGCAGGTCTTCGCCCCATCCGATGGGATACTCAAATTTTTGTCCGCTCTTCTGCAGGATCTCGATGGCTTCTGCGTAGGTAACTCTGCCGAAGTCGGCTTTTACAATGGCGTTCAGGCGGTCAAGCAGCCCGGGATCGACGAATTTGTTAAAGAAAGCCATATCCTGCGGGCAGGTCTCCAGTACGTAGGAAATGATGTACTTCACCATTCCTTCCGCCACAGCCATATCGTCTTCCAGATCGCAGAAAGCCATTTCCGGTTCGATCATCCAAAATTCCGCGGCGTGCCGGGGCGTGTAGCTGATCTCGGCACGGAAGGTCGGCCCGAAGGTATACACGTCGCCGAACGCCAAGGCGAAGCATTCCGCGTTCAGCTGGCCGGACACGGTCAGGTTGGTGCTTTTCCCGAAAAAGTCTTTGGAGTAGTCCACTTTCCCATCGTCTGTTTTGGGAACGTTCTCCAGATCCAGGGTGGTCACCCGGAACATCTGCCCGGCGCCTTCCGCGTCGCTGGAGGTGATCAGGGGCGTGTGAACGTACGTAAAGCCCCTGTCTTGAAAATACCGGTGGATGGCGTAAGCGGCTGCGGAGCGCACGCGGAAAACGGCGTTGAAGAGATTGGTGCGCGGGCGCAGGTGCGCGATGGTACGAAGAAAGTCCACGGAGTGACGTTTTTTCTGCAAGGGATAATCCGGTGTGGAAGCGCCCTCTACGTCAATGGCTTCGGCATTGATCTCGAAAGGCTGCTTGGCGTCCGGCGTCAACAGAAACGTTCCGGTGATCACCAGAGCGCAGCCAACGTTCTGCTTGGCGATCTCTTTGAAGTTCGCCACTTTCTCATGCTCAAAAACGACCTGAAGACAGCTGTGGCAGCTGCCGTCGTTGATCTCTAAAAAACCGAATTGGTTGCTGGCGCGGACGTTTCTCGCCCAACCCGCAACGGTGACGGTCTGACCGGCAAAGGAGGCGGGGGCATCAAACAGCTTTGCGATTTTTACGTGTTCCCGAAACATAATCTCTTTCCTTTCTTTGTTTACGGATAGTCCATTATACCGCTAAAGTCACTGTTTTTCAAGCCTTTTTGATAGGATTCCGGGTCGATATTTCATCAATTTTTAAAAACTTTTTGAAAGTCATTGAAAAAAGGATCGCTTCCCGCTATAATAGAGAAAAACGCAAGAGAGGTATACGTTATGTTTGCAACAATGCTCAGAATGGCGGGGGAGGGCAGCAACACGGGTTCCCTCGTTATGTCCATCGCCATGATCGTCGGGTTTATCGCCATTTTCTATTTTTTGATTTACCGTCCCCAGAAGACCCAGGAAAAGCGTGAAGCGGAAATGCGCAACAATCTCCATATCGGGGATGAGATCTCCACGACCGGCGGCATCCTGGGGCGCATCGTAAAAATCAAAGATGACATTATTACCATCGAGACCGGCTCCGACCGCAATAAGCTGAAGATCTTCAAATGGGCTGTCCGTAAGGTGGAAGTGCCTTATAACGACGGCGAAACGGAAGAAGAGGACGTAAAAGCCGAAAAGACTGAAAAAGAGGAAAAGAGCGCCAAGAAGGAAAAGAAAAAGAAAGGCGAAGAATAAGAATTCCGGGGAATACTCTGATGAATAAGCGCTTTATCGCCGCTTTACTTACTGTTCTGTTCCTCTTCCTTTTCTCAGCTTGCGCCGAGCCCCAGCACGTTTTGCAGGAAGGAACTTACGTACTGAAAGAGCGGACGGATCGCTTTGACGCGCCTTTTATTGAGATCTATGACGAGGATCACTTTACCGTCGTTTTGAATTTAGCTGTTTCGTATCAGCCGTCCGGTGAATTCCAAACACAGGGCAATATCGTGACCATGGAATCCCGGTACGGGGAAGGAGACTATACGTGGGTCTTCAGGATCGTGGAAGACAATACGCTGCGTTTTCTTCCCGAAAGATCTTCTGTTCCGGAAAGCGACGTGGATTGGTATTCCGGGATGACCTTTGTGCTGACGCAATTCTGATCGATCGGAAAGTTCAGCCGGCCGTTGCTAAAGACGGTCGGCTGATCAAATGATGGGGACTTGTGACGGCGATTTCCGTTTTTTTCAGTTTTCCGAAAAAAACTCTTGATTTTTGAAAAAAACATGGTATAATACTTCTTGCTTTTATGAGCGGCACGGAAGGATGGCTGAGCTGGTCTAAGGCGCACGACTGGAAATCGTGTTTCGGCTAATACCCGAACCAGGGTTCGAATCCCTG
>CAMPCJ010000044.1 GCA_946645685.1 uncultured Clostridia bacterium
AAAAAATAGTTAGCACACACTAACCCACGCACACATTATAGTTACCTGCCGCTAACTTGTCAAGCGGTTTTTGAAAAAAAGAATTGTTCTTGAAAAAACAAAGAAAACGTGGTACACTGTTTTTATTAAAAAGGAAAGGGTGAGATCACCGTGCAGGAATCCGGCGAAATGTATTTGGAAACCATTTTGGTGCTTTCCCGCAAAAAGGAGACCGTTCACGCCGTTGACGTCAGCGAGGAGATGGGCTTTTCCAAGCCTTCCGTCAGCCGCGCCGTGGGGCTTTTGAAAGACGACGGCTTGATTGCCGTGGATCCCGTGGGGGCGATCACCTTGACGGAGAAGGGGAAGGCGCACGCGGAAAGCATCTATGACCGTCACCTGACCCTGGCTGCCGCCCTGCGCTCTTTAGGGGTGGATGAAAAGACGGCGGATGAAGACGCCTGCCGGGTGGAGCATTATATCAGTGAGGCTACTTTCCGCGCCATCAAAAAGCACGTGGAGCAGTACGGCGGGAACGCATGACGTTTTTTCACAAACAGAGGAAGCAGATACGAAAGTACCTGCTTCCTCTGTTTTTTGTGTTTCAGGATAAAAGATCCGTCAGTTTTTTGGAAAAGAGAAAATCGTGGGTCAGTTTACCGTATTCGATCCAGAAGGGAAGCGTCATACATTCCTTTGCCCGGGGGCAGGCCTGCGCGTTTTCCATCAGACAAGCCACCGGCACCAGGGGACCCTCCGCCGCCTCGATGATCTCCCCTACGGTATAATCTTCCTTATTCCGGCTCAATTTGTATCCGCCGCCTTTGCCGCTTTCACCGCTGATAAGCCGGTGGGTGACCAGGGCTTTCACGATGATCTCCAAATACTTTTTGGAGATCCCCTGCCTTTGGGCAATGGAGCGCAGAGAGACCGGCGAGCCTTCCTCCTGCTGCGCCAGATCCAGCATCACACGAAGGGCGTATCTTCCCTTGGTAGAGATCATAAGCGATCCTCCGATCCTGATTTTGTTACTTTTGCCTATTATACCACAGGGTAAATGGGTAATTCAAGTCAAAAAAGAGAAAAATGCTCGGCGGGGCGAAAATTTCTTATTTACCTATTGACATAGTAGGCGAATAGGAGTAAACTGATGACACAACCAAGGAGGTCTTTTATATGAGGATTTACGCGGACAACGCCGCTACTACCAAAATGAGTCCCGCCGCCATCGAGGCGATGCTTCCGTTCCTTTCCGAAGATTTCGGAAACCCTTCCGGGCTTTACACGGCTGGGCAGAAGGCGAAGGAGGCTTTGGAGGACGCCCGTGAGCGGGTGGCGCGATGTATCAACGCTTCTCCCCGCCAGATCATCTTTACCTCCGGCGGCTCCGAGTCGGATAATCAAGCCATTCTGACGGCGGCTGCCATGGGGGAGAAAGCGGGGAAGAGGCACATTCTTTCCGAGCCCATGGAGCATCACGCCGTTCTGCACACCTTGAAGGCGCTGGAGAAGCGCGGTTTTACCGTGGAGTATCTTCCCGTTTCCGCCGCCGGTCTCGTGAAGGCTTCGGATCTGGAACGAATGCTTCGGGACGATACTTGTCTGGTCACCGTCATGGCAGCGAATAACGAGATCGGCACGCTCCAACCCATCGAGGAGATCGGCGCGATCTGCCGGAAAAGGGGCGTTCTGTTTCATACCGACGCGGTGCAAGCGGTGGGACACATTCCGCTGGACGTGGATTCCGCCCGGATCGACCTTCTTTCCGCCTCCGCCCATAAATTCCACGGGCCCAAAGGCACCGGGTTTTTGTACGCCGGATCGAACGTCCGCCTGGAGCCGCTCATTCACGGCGGCGCACAGGAGCGCGGAAAGCGGGCGGGAACGGAAAACGTGGCGGGGATCGTCGCCATGACCGTGGCGCTGGAAGAAGCCGTGGCAAATCGGGAAGCGATCGCCGCTCGGCTCATTCCCCTTCGGGACAGACTCATCCGGGGACTATCCGCCATTCCCCACGCCGCGTTGAACGGGGATCCCGAAAAGCGGCTTCCCTCCAACGTGAACTTTTGTTTTGAGGGCATTGAAGGCGAATCCCTTCTTTTGTGGCTGGATGAAGCCGGCATCGCCGCGTCCTCCGGCTCCGCCTGTACCTCGGGCTCCCTGGATCCCAGCCACGTCCTGCTTGCCATCGGCAGACCTCACGATGTTGCCCACGGCTCTCTGCGCCTCTCTCTGGGAGAGGAAACAACACAGGAAGAAGTGGACTACCTGATCGAAGCGGTTACGAAGGCGGTAGCGTATCTGCGGGGCTTCTCCCCGGTGTGGCGGGAACTTCAAAACGGCGACAGAACGTATATACTGTGAGGTGAGATCATGGCACTGTACAGCGAAAAAGTAATGGATCATTTCCGGCATCCCCGGAACGTGGGCGTCATCGAAAACGCCGACGGTGTGGGAGAAGTGGGCAACACGGTCTGCGGCGACATTATGAAGATCTATCTCAAGATCGACGGCGACGTCATCACCGACGTGAAATTCGAGACCTTCGGCTGCGCCAGCGCCATTGCCTCCAGCTCCATGGCAACGGAACTCATCAAGGGCAAAAAGCTGAGCGAAGCCATGGCGCTGACCAACAAAGCGGTGGCGGAAGCCCTGGACGGTTTGCCCGCTCACAAGATGCACTGTTCCGTATTAGCGGAAGAAGCCATCCAAAACGCATTGAACGATTATTACGCCAAACAAAAAAGTAAATCTTGACAAAAGAAAGGAAAGGGTGGAAAATGTCTTATAAGTTTGAAACGCTCCAGCTTCACGTGGGGCAGGAAAGCGCGGATCCCGCCACCGATTCCCGGGCGGTACCCATTTATCAGACCACCAGTTACGTTTTTCATAATTCCGAACACGCGGCCGCCCGCTTCGGACTTGCCGACGCCGGCAACATTTACGGACGGCTCACCAATTCTACCCAGGACGTCCTGGAAAAGCGTGTGGCAGCCCTGGAAGGGGGCGTGGCGGCGCTTGCCGTAGCTTCCGGCGCCGCGGCGATCACCTATACCATAGAAGCCCTTGCCTCCGCCGGGGATCATATCGTCGCCCAGAAGACCATTTACGGCGGGAGCTTCAACCTGCTGGGGCATACGCTGCCGGGCTACGGCATTGAGACGAGCTTTGTGGACATCCACGATACCGCGTCGGTGAAGGCGGCGATCCGTCCCAACACCAAGGCGCTTTTCATCGAGACCATGGGCAACCCCAACAGCGATATCCCCGACATCGAAGCGCTTGCCGCCATCGCCCACGAGGCAGGTATTCCCCTGGTGATCGACAACACCTTCGGCACGCCTTACCTCATCCGCCCGCTGGAGCACGGCGCGGATATCGTCGTGCATTCCGCCACCAAGTTCCTGGGCGGGCACGGCACCACCCTGGGCGGTATCATCGTGGACGGCGGCACCTTCCCCTGGTCGGCGGAAAAATACCCCGGGATAGCCGCTCCCAATCCCAGCTATCACGGCGTTTCCTTTACCGCGGCGGCGGGAAAGGCGGCGTTCGTCACGTACATTCGCGCCATTCTATTGCGTGATACCGGCGCCGCCATCTCCCCCTTCAACGCGTTTCTCCTGCTTCAGGGCATCGAGACCCTTTCCCTGCGGGTGGAGCGCCACGGAGAGAATACCGCAAAGGTGCTGAAATTCCTCGCCGGTCACCCCAAGGTGGCGCGGGTCAACCACCCCGCTCTGCCCACTCATCCGCAGCACGACCTGTATCAAAAGTATTTCCCCCACGGCGGCGGCTCTATCTTTACCTTTGACGTGGTGGGCGGCAGAGAAGAAGCCTGGCGTTTCATCGACGCGCTGGAAGTCTTTTCCCTGCTGGCGAACGTGGCGGACGTAAAAAGCCTGGTCATCCATCCCGCCTCCACCACCCACTCCCAGCTGACGAAAGAGGAACTGGAGGAACAGGGCATCGGGGAGAATACCATCCGTCTTTCCATCGGTACCGAACACATCGACGACATTCTCGCGGACCTTCAAAAAGGGTTTGACGCCATTTGACAGAAAAGGAGAAAAATTATGGCACGCATTTATAAAAACGCCACGGAGCTCATCGGCAACACCCCGCTGGTAGAGGTCACCAAGCTGGAACAGGAAGAAGGGGCGAAAGCCACCGTTTTGGTGAAGCTGGAATACTTCAATCCCGCCGGATCCGTGAAGGATCGGATCGCCTTCGCCATGATCGCGGACGCGGAAAAGAAGGGGCTTTTGAAGGCGGGCAGTGTGATCATTGAGCCCACCTCCGGCAATACCGGCATCGGCTTGGCTTCCATCGCCGCCGCCAAAGGCTACCGCGCCATTTTCACCATGCCGGAAACCATGAGCGTGGAGCGCCGGAACATTCTGAAAGCGTACGGTGCGGAGATCGTTCTCACCGAAGGCGCCAAGGGAATGAAAGGCGCCATCGCCAAAGCGGAAGAGCTGGCGAAGGAGATCCCTGGCGCCTTCATTCCCGGGCAGTTCGTCAATCCCGCCAATCCCGCCATCCATAAGGCGACTACCGGGCCCGAGATCTGGAACGATACCGACGGCAAGGTGGACATCTTCGTGGCGGGGGGGGGTACCGGCGGCACCGTTTCCGGTGTAGGCGAGTACTTAAAAGAGCAAAACAGCGCCGTGAAGGTCGTGGCGGTGGAGCCGGACGCTTCCCCCGTTCTGTCCACGGGCGTGGGCGGACCCCACAAGATCCAGGGCATCGGCGCGGGATTCGTGCCGGACGTTCTGAACACCGCCATCTACGACGAAGTCATCCGGGTGAAAAATGAGGACGCCTTCGCCGCCGCCAAAAATCTGGCAAAGAAAGAGGGCATCTCCGTGGGGATCTCCTCCGGCGCCGCTCTCTTCGCCGCCTTTGAATTGGCAAAGCGTCCCGAAAACGCGGGCAAGACCATCGTGGCGCTCCTCCCGGACAGCGGCGACCGCTATTATTCCACCCCCCTCTTTACTGAGGAATAAGCAAAAAAGGGGCAAGCAGATTTTTTCTGCTTGCTCCTTTCTTTCGTCGTCCTCTTCTTGACATTTTGCCGAAGAATTGATACAATGTCTCCGTTATGAAATCATCGCAAAATACGATTTAAGAGAGGAAAGAACCATGGCTCATATGATCGACACCAAAGAAAGCAGGATCGCTCAGGACTTTTTGAAGGGCTCCAAGAAGGCCTTCTCCGAAAAGATCCCGAAGAATACCGTCAAGGATATTGATATTACCGAATGCACGCAGGATGAGAGCTATGCCGAAGCCGTTCGCATCAAAATGATCGGCTCCGTGGAGACTTCTTCTCCCACCGGCAAGCCCCGCACCTACCTGTACCACGCCACCGTGGACGTGGCGGGAAAGAAGGCGTCCTTCGCCTCTCTGGAGATCGAGCCCATCGAGGGCTAAAGCAGCATAACAAAAAAAGCGCCAGATGGCGCTTTTTTTGTTGCCCTTTTCGTCTTGCTTTTCAATGTAGCCGCTGACGGGATCGGTATACATACTGTCGGGAACGGCTTGATACCGGTCGCCGTGATAGTCGTCGGTAAAGCCATGAAAAGAAAGATCGGGCGGCAGAAGCCGCCCGAAAAAATCATTTCACCGGATCGCCGGAGCCAGGCTCGGTGAGTCGGTGGGGATCCAGTACCTTGTCCAGCTGCTCGGCGCTCATCAATCCTTCTTTCAGAATGAGGGAACGAACGCTTTCCCCGGTCTTTAGAGACTCTTTGGCGATGTCCGCCGCTTTCTTGTAGCCGATGTAGGGATTCAGCGCCGTCACCACGCCCACGGAGCGCTGCACCAGGTTCTCGCAATGCTCCCGGTTCACCGTGATGCCCTCGATGCAGTTGTAGGTCAACGTCTTCACCGCACCGTTCAGCGCGGAAAGAGATTCGAAGAGCTGATAAAAGACCACCGGCTCAAAGGCGTTCAGTTCCAACTGACCCGCTTCCGCCGCCATGGTAATGGTCACGTCGTGTCCGATGACCAGAAACGCCGCCTGGTTCACCACTTCGGGAATGACGGGGTTGACCTTTCCGGGCATAATGGAAGACCCGTTCTGTCTGGCAGGCAGGTGGATCTCCTCCAGTCCCGTGGTGGGACCGCTGGAAAGCAGCCGCAGGTCGTTGCACATTTTGGATAGGTTGATGGCAAGGGTCTTCAAGGCGCCGGAAACCTCGGCAAAGCCGTCGATGTTCTGGGTACCGTCGAACAGATCCTCCGCCCGGGACAGCTTCTCTCCGAACAGCTCGGAAAGCTTGCCGCAGATCCCCTTAAAATAAGCGGATTCCGTGTTGATGCCGGTGCCGATGGCGGTGGCGCCCATATTGATCTGGCGCATGGAGAGAAGACTGTGCTCGATCCGGGCGATGTCTCGCTTGATGGCGACGGAAAAAGCGTGGAACGCCTGCCCCATCCGCATGGGAACCGCGTCCTGCAGCTGGGTGCGCCCGATGGTCAGAACGTCGTCGAACTCCTCTGACTTTCCCAAAAGCGCCTCATCCAGCTTCTTCAGGTTTCTCAGGAGCTTCTTCGACAGCTCCAGCACCGCCAGCTTGCCCGCCGTGGGGATGACGTCGTTGGTGGACTGCGCCATATTTACGTCGTCGTTCGGATTGACCAGGGAGTAATCCCCGCGTTTGCCTCCTAGGTGAAGGATGGCGAGATTGGCTACCACTTCGTTGACGTTCATGTTGGCGCTGGTGCCGGCGCCTCCCTGGACCGCGTCCACAATAAAGGAGGAGCGGTAAGCGCCGGTCAGGATCTCGTCGCACGCCCAAACGATGGCGTCCATCTTTTCACGGGAAAGAAAGCCTGCTTCACCGTTTACCAGAGCAGCCGCCTTTTTGATCAGTGTGATATTCTTCACAAAGGTGCGGCTCATTTTGTGACCGGTGATGTCAAAATTCTGGTTGGCGCGGAGGGCGTGAATGCCGTACAGGGCGTCCTCCGGTACCTGCATCTCCCCAACGGAGTCCCGTTCCAAACGGTATTTTTCCATAATGATCCCTTCTTTTTCTTTGGATAAAGCGGCGAGAGCCGCCCGGATTGTCTGTTCTGCCAGCTCGATTATAGTTCCTTTTTTTGAAATTGCAAGTCGCTTTCTCCAACTTACTACTATAATAAAGCCTTATAGCAATTATCAAAAACAGAATTAAGATTTTCGCCGTTTTTCCGTAAACCGTTTTGACCGGGTTTATTCCCGCAAAAAAATCGCCCCGGAAGAAAACCGGGACGATCTCTTTGTTTTTCAGGCTTTTTTCGCTCTTTTTTCGGCGCGGCTCCGAATGACGTTCATCAGGATCTTCACGATCAGATTGATCAAAAGGATCAGCAGGGAGACGAACGCCACGCTTTCCATCAGGCGCTGTGCCTCAAACTGATTGATCATCAGCGCGATGGGCTTGGGGGACGGCGGCGCCAGGAAGGAAACGGCGGAAATGGTCATCATGGCGTTTACGAAAAAGTAGACGAACATTTCAAACAACGTCAGCTTCACCTTCGGCATGATCACGTCACGGATGATCCGCAGACGTCCGACGCCCAGGGTCTGACCCACGTCTTCCAGATCCGGGTTGACCTTGCCCAGGGTGTTGTACATCATCAGATAGGGGGATGCGAAAAAGTGGATGGTATTGGCAAGAACGATGATGATGAGCGTGCCGTAGATGGGCGTGGCGTGGAAATAGATCACGTAAGAGAGACCGAGTACCAGACCGGGGATCGCCATGGAAGTGATGGAGATCAGGTGCAGAACGCTTCCGATCTTTCCCCGCATCCGTGTGGTCAGATACGAGCAGATGAATGCCAGGATCGTTCCGATCAACGCGGTCAAAAGGGCGTATAAGACGGAATTCAGCAGGTATTCGTTGGATCCGCGGTTGATGGTTTTTTCAATGTGATAGAGCGTAAAGGCGGGATTGACGGGATATTTCGTTTCAAAAGTCATGATGGCAAAGGCGGCTATGGGCGACAGGACGACCAGCGAAACGATCCCGCAGTAAAGGTAGGATAAAACGCGGGCAAGGGCGCTTTTGCTCGCCTCTACGCGCTCCGAAACGAATTTGCTTCCGCCTTTTTCCGGATTGAGAAGATCCACCAGAAACGCGATGACCGCGGGGATCAAGAGGAAGGCACCGATGACGCTTCCGGCATCGTAATTGATGGATCCCACCGCTTTGTTATACATCAAAACCGAGAGGGTCGTGGTTTTCCCGCCGATGGCAAGAGGAACGCCGTAATCCGTCACGATCATGGTAAAAACGGCAAAAAACGCGGAAATGATGGTCTTTTTCAAGTAGGGGAGGGAAATGCCGGTAAACCGGCGGAAAGCGGGAATGCCCAGTACCTCCGCCGCCTTGTACGACATACCGTCCTCATACTGCAAGATGCCGGAGAACATCAGAAACGAAACCGGGAAGGAATACATCACCGAACCCGCCACGATCCCCCAAAAGCCATAGAGATTGCTGTTTAAATGAAGCAGATTGGTCAAGATGCCGTTCTGCCCCAGCAGCGTAACGAGCCCATAGGCGTGGGAAATGGACGGGATCAACATGGGGATCACGAAGATCAGCCCGAAAAACGCCTTTCCCCGGATGGCCACTCTCTCCATACACCACGCCGCCGCCAGGGACAGGATCAAGGTGAGAAGGGTCGCCGTCAGCCCGGTGGCGATGGAGTTCCACACGGCGGGCATGAACTGCGAGGAGTGGACCATCTCGGAAAAGCCCTGGGGCGTGATCCGGGTGAGCATAGAGAGGATGGGCAATATCACGCAGGCGGCGAAAAACAGGATGATGCAGACCTGAATGACCGAAGCCGTTATCTTCTTTGTCTTCATATCAATCCCGCTTTCCGGCGGTGAAGCGCGCCAGAGAGTCTACCTTTGCCTGCAGATTATCCAGCACGAAAGTCTGAACGTACTCGTTGGCGGGATTCTTCACGATGTTTTCGGGGGTGTCCAGCTGGCTGATCTTCCCCTGATCCAGGATCATAATGCGATCGGAAAGGGCGAACGCCTCCTCCTGATCGTGGGTAACGTAGATCATGGTCGTGCCAAAGCTTTCCTGCAGCCTCTTCAATTCCCGCCGCATGGACAACCTCGTCGCCACGTCCAGAGCGGACATAGGCTCATCCAGCAGAACAATGTCCGGGTTGAGCGCCAGTGTTCTGGCGATCGCCACCCGCTGCTGCTGCCCGCCGGAGAGGTGGTGGGGGAGCTTTTTGCAGTGCTCCCCCAGACCCACCGCTTCGATCATTTCCTCGGCTTTCTTCCGCGCTTCCATTTTGGGCATTTTGCGGATCTTCAGCGCGTATTCCACGTTCTGAAGGACCGTCATATTTTCAAAGAGGGCGTAGTTCTGGAACACAATGCCCATTCCGCGGTCGGCGGGCTTTGCGCCGGTGATGTCCGCGCCGTCCTTGAGGATCTTGCCCGTATCCGGCTTTAAAAGCCCGATCAGAATGCGAAGAAGCGTCGTTTTTCCGCATCCGGACGGTCCCAGAAGAGACAGGAATTCTCCGTCGTAAACGTCGAAATCGATCCCGTCGAGGACTTCGTTTTCCTTATATCTCTTCCCGAGACCGCGGATCTCGAGTTTGACTTTCTCTTTTAGCTGAAACTCCATTTTGACAGCAGTCTCTCCTTTTCAGCAAGCGTGTCGTTGGCCATGTTGCCGTAGTGGATGTTGGTGGGGAAACCTTCTACCTTGGGAGCAAAATCTTTGTAGATCTGATCCGGGAAGTACTTTTCGTTGTCGCCGCGGCAAAGCTCGGTGGCAAGGTAGTTGAACGCTTCCATCACTTCGGGACGGGAGGCGGACTTTGCCAGAACGGCGTTGCCGTACATGCTGTAGGGGGAACCTTCCTCGAAGAAGAGGATCTGGAGATTGACGCCTTCGTTGATCTCCACCACCGCCTGAGAGGTCATACCGAGACCCACGGCGACTTCGCCCTGCTTGAGCGCGTTGACGGGTCCGGAGCCGGAGGAGGTGTATTGCAGCACGTTCTCGGAGAATTTCTCAAAGTACGCGAAGGCTTCTTCTTCGCCCCATTCGTTCACCAGCTGCCGCAGGAACATATAGCCGGTTCCGGAGGAAGCGGGGCTGGGCATGGAGATGAGCCCCTTGTAAGCGAGATCCAGCAGATCCTGATAAGACTCGGGCGCCTTCAGGCCTTTCGCGGCGAGAACGTCGGGATTGATGATGATGCAGCCGCCGTTCTTCAGCTCGGGGGTGAATTTATGATTGTCCGGCACGATCTCCGGCAGGAAGGGAGAAAAGTCGAAATCCTTCAGCTCGGCAAGGTATTCTTCGCACTTGTAGAGGTAGCCGTACTCCTCGGAGCAGATGATATCCGCGGAGCAGTTATTGCCCTCTTCGGTGACTTTCGCCGCGATGGTGCTGCTGTTCATATATTCCAGCGTGAAGTCATATTCCGGGAATTTTTCTTTCAAGCTGGTCAGATAGTACTCGTTCTTGTAATCTTCGCCGCTGGTCCAGATCACAATGCTTTTCTTCTTTTCGCCGCTCTGGCACGCGACCAGGGACAAAAGGGCTGCGCAAACGCAAAGCACAGCAATGATTTTCCGTAGTGTTTTCATGGCCTTTTTCCTTTCAAACGTCATAAGATTTATCAATCGCCTTCAATTCTTTGAAGGTATCGATCTCCACAATATCCGTCGCTTCGCAGGGACGGACCTCCACCCGGTATTCGCCGGGGTAGATGGTGAGAGGGACCTGATCCCAATACCGCTCTTTTCCGCCGGGGCTTTGATACGCTTCCGCCAGGTGGCGCGCCAGCTTTTTTCCCGCCTCTTCATCCCAGTAGGAAATGCCGACCTCCTGGAAGCAGTTCGTGCCGCCGATCTTCAATTCGGAGATCACCCCGTTTTCCACGGTGAAGCACCAGTCGTCCGTCCGTTCCACGGGAATGCCGAGGTAATTGGACATATAATGGTACTTTTTGATGATGCGGGGGTTGCTGATGAGAAGATCTGCCTCAAATACGTAAGCGCCCGCCAGAAGATCCCGCGCGATATAAGCGGAACTGATGTTGTTCGCTTCGTTGTAATACGGGTTGTCCAGGAACTTCACCATGGGATATTTGTAGAGCAGTTGATCGAATTGCTCCGCCAGATACCCGCGGACGATATAGATCTCCTCGATGCCCGCTTCCAGGCAGGCGTCGATCAAGCCGTCAATGATGCGTTTTCCGTTGACGCGGACAAGGGGCTTGGGCGTGTTGAGGGTCACGGGGATCAGGCGCGAGCCGAACCCCGCCGCGATGAAGATGGCGCGTTTCACCCGGTAAGGCTCCAGAGCTTCCAGTCCCGCCTCGGTGATGCGGCTGTTTTCCACCAGCTTTTTTTCGGTGAGTTCTTTTATGGTCTTGTTCACCGTCCCCAGGGAATAGCCTGTCACTTCTTCCAGACGGCGCTGGGAGAGAGACTTCTTTTCCGAGGCTAAGGCGTTCAAAAGATCGAATTGTTTGCGGGTGAGAGACTGTTGATTTTTCATTCGGTTCCTTTCCGGCGCCTCTTTGCACCGATCGTTCTTTTGTTCATAAAAAGGGCATGAAGCGATTTAATATGAACGGAAAGCCCTTCAAAAATCGCAAAAAAAGGCACAAAGACGCCCTCCGTTTAACAGGGAGAGCAAAAAGTGCGATTTTGAACACAAGAAAGCGGGTCTGGAAATTCGGAACTCCGGTTTTGCAGGAGCGCCGTTTCCGCCGCCCTATGTTCATTTTTATATTTTCCGCTGATGATTTTAGCACAGCATAAAGGAAAAGTCAAGCCTTCCGGCGAACAAAGTAAAAAAAGCAGGATCCGCCCTCAAGCGGATCCTGCGAAAAGGGTCGTTCGGGAGGAGATCAGAACGCCCACTTGCCCCGGCGGAAAACGGGAATGGTTTTCCCGTCCCGCGTCACAGCGTCAATGTCCAGCCCTTCATAGCCGATCATGAAGTCCTCGTGGATCATGGAGTCGTTCACACCCAGGGCGCGGCATTCCTCCAGCGACTTGTTCTCAAAATCCACTATGGTGTCGGCAAAGCCCATTCCCAGTGCCAGATGACAGGCGGCGTTTTCATCGAACAGCGTCTCAAAAAACAGAAGACCGGATTGGGAAATGGGAGAATTCACCGGTACCAGCGCGCATTCGCCCAGATACGCGGCTCCTTCGTCCATGGCGATCATCTGTTCCAAAAGCGCCTGGTTTTTCTCCGCCTTGACCTCCACTGCCTTGCCGTTTTCAAAACGAATGGAGAAGTTTTCGATCAACTCTCCTTGATAGGATAAGGGCTTGGTGGCGTAAACAACGCCTTCCGCTTTGCCCCGCATGGGAGAAATGAAGCATTCCTCCGTAGGAATGTTGGGGTTGAAATAGATGCCCTGAAGGCTCGTGTCCCCGCCGCCCTTGAACTGTGCTTCCGGGATCATCCCCACTGTCAGATCGGTGCCGTTGTCCCCCTTGTAGTGCAGGGAAGCGATCTTGAGACTGTTCAGGTATGCGCAGCGACTGTGGAGATCCTCATTGTGCGCCTGCCAGGCGGAGACGGGATCTTCGGTGACCCGGGAGGTGAAGAGGATCGCCTCCCACAATTTTTCCATGGCTTTGCCCCGGGGCAGATCGGGAAAAAGCTTCTTTGCCCATTTGGCGCCGGGAACGGCGGCAATGCACCATTGATACTTGTTCTCCATCTGATCCCGATAGGGCTTTACGATGGGGAAGCGCTTCTGTCCGGCTTTGGCGATCTTCTTTTGATTGATGCCCTTCAAGCCGTCCGGATCTTCGGAAACCAGATAGATCCGGCAGGGAAGCGTATCCACGTAATATTGCAGCCGCGCCTTTTCCCATTCCTCCACCTTCGACATGGCGGTGAGCGTTTGATGACGAACGTGTATCTTTTCCAGAGGCTGATGCTCAAACTCCACCTTCACCCGGCGGGCGCCGGCTTTGTAGCATTCGTCCACCAGCAGCTCCACGAATTTGGGCTGATCCAGCTGACAGCGGATGATCACGTCCTGTCCCTTTTGCACGTTGATCCCGACCCGGGCGATCAGCCGCGCGTACTTGCGTAAAATCGTTTGCTTCATTTTTGCTTTCTCCTTGACGCTTTGTTCTATCTTATTGTACCACGATTGCGAAAGAGAATCAACGCCAACGAAAAGGTTTTT
>CAMPCJ010000045.1 GCA_946645685.1 uncultured Clostridia bacterium
CCCCCGCCGCATTTACGCCTTCACGGCGGATCTGGGGGTGACCCTCGTGGATCACTTTATCATCGGGTCGGGATCCTTTTCCAGCATTTATAAAGATTGCTATTATGATACCTATCAGATGTTCAAGCATCCCAACCGGTCGTAAGGAGAAAGTATGGCAGAGGTCTATCCGCATCCGAAAATGAATTTCCCGAAGTGGGTGGAAAACTTTTGGTATCACTACCGCTGGCAGTTTCTGTTCGCCCTGGCGGTCGTTGCGTTTATCGCCATTGCCGCCGTTCAATCTTTTATTCAAAAGAAGATCGACGCGTCCATTCTCTACGTGGGGCCGGTCGCCGTCAGCGATCAGACCTGTCATGATATAGTCGCTTCCGCCGAGGAAAAATTTACCCGGGATTATGATGGGAGCGGGCGGAAAAGCGCGGATATACGCACCATTCATCTTTCCACCGAGCTGGATGGGCTTAGCCCCAAAAAGCGCGCGGAAGCGGATAAACGCTTTACCCAATACGTGGATGAGATCTTATCCGGTGAGGACTGCTTTCTTTTGGTGTCTCCCTCCTTTTATGAGGACCTGGATCAAAAGGGCGTTTTGATGAGTGTTTACGAGATTTTCGGCGCGTGGCGGGGAGATGAGGCGATCCTTTGCGGCATTCCGCTGAACACGATCCCGTTGGGCGCTTCTCCCGGCTTCCGGGACCTGCCGCCGGACACCGTGCTTTGCCTCAGATACGCGGGCGGCGTTGGCACAAAGCTTTCCGAAAACGAGATCGAGGAGAAAAACCTTTTGAACGCCGCCATCTTTCGCGACCTCTGTTCCTGACCCTTGAGCGCGCTCTCGATCAGAGCTGCGCCCTCCCCCCGCGTCATTTTCTCTTCTGTTTGAAGGACGGACAGGACCCCCGGGAACAGATAGATTCGCATCGCTTCCCGCTCTTCGTCGTTCATCTGTTTTTCCGGGCAAAATGCGGGAAGACCGTCCGTTCCCGTTTCGTAGGATAAAAGTCCCTTTTCGCACGCCCAAACCGCCGCGTAATGCCAGCTTGCTCCCACGCAATCCGTAAAGAAGAGATCGCTGGGCGACCGGTCGATCTTGAGCGACACCGTCGCCTCTTTGCTTTGTTCGCCCGCTTCGTTTACCAGGCAATAGCGGAACTGATCGCTTCCGGTGATGTTTCTTCCGGGCGTGTAGCGCGCCGTTCCCGTTTTTCCGTCGATCAAAAGCGCGCCTTTGCGGGGGCTTTGCAGAATGCGGATCCTGCCCGCGCCTTTGGTGTCAAAGGAGATCGTGCGGGCGACGTTTCGATACGTTTCCACGCTTTGGTTTTGCACCTGTATTTGTTCAGGCGCCTTGTCGGCAAATCGCAGGGAAACGGTCTGCGCCGCGCCCCCGTCTTCAAAAGCATATCGGAAGGAGGCGCACGATACGGAATCGTCTGCGGGATCGAATTGCAGTTTTTCGATCATGTCCGACGGGATGAAAGCACCCGGTCGAATGCGCTCCGTTCCCAGGGTCAGCACTCCTTCGTTTGCCGGCGGTAAGGAGCGGATGACGATGCCGTCCATTTGCGCTTCCCCCCGTTTTTGGAGGAAATCCAGGTGTGTGAAGCGGATGCACTGACCGGGCAGGGCGGCCTTCTCCAATTTGTCCTTTTCGTACAGGATCTCCACGCCCCTTGTCAATCCCGCTTCCGTATCAAGCGCGTGCGCTTTCGGAAAAAGGATGCTCGTAAGAAGCAGGAGGAGAAGGAACGGGATCATTCTCTTCACGGCGCACACTCCGGCACTCTTGCCAAAATGGTGTCGCTGCCGATCCGTTCAATGCGGTGCCACGGCACAAAGATCATTTTGTCCGACGCGGCTTGAAAAACGGATCTCAGATCAAATGGGCGGGGCAGGATCAGGGCGGTCACGCGGCCTTGAAGCAGGTCCATCTCTACGTCGCAAACGCGCCCGAGCACCTTCCCGTCGCATAAATTTACGACTTCCAACCTCTTTAGTTCCGAGAGCGTGCAAACGGTTTTCGGGATCTCCATAACAGCCTCCGTATAAAAATGTACTCTATCTTATGTTCAGGGAGAAAGTTCTATGCCCTTTGACGCTTTTCTGACGCGCGCGCTGGCGCACGAATTATCCGTTTCGCTCACCGGTATGAAGGTGGATCGGGTAAACCAGCCGGAGCGGGACGAGATCGATTTACTGTTCAACGCCGGCGGAAAAACGCGGCTTGTGATCAACTGCCTGGCTTCTTCTCCGTATATGGCGCTCTCCCGTCTTCCCAAGGAAAATCCCGCCGCGCCTCCCATGATGTGTATGCTTCTCCGCAAGCATCTCTCCCGCGCCCGGGTGACGCAGATCGCTCAGGAGGGCTTTGACCGCACCATCCGCCTCACCTTTGACGCGGGCGATGAAATGGGCTTCCGCAGAAAAAAACATCTGTATTGCGAAATGATGGGGCGCGGCTCCAATATGGTTTTCGTGGATGAGGACGGCACCATTTTAGCGGCGTTTCGTCAGAACGACCTTACCACCAAATTCGATCGCGTCGTCATGGTGGGGATGCCTTATAAACCTATGCCGCCGCTGGACAAAACGGATCCCGCCGCCTGTGAAAAGGGGGATTTTTGCGCTTTGTTTTCCGGCGCTGAAAAGGAATTGTCCCTCTCCAAATGGTACCAGACCCGCTTTGCGGGGATCGGAAAGCTGACCGCGGCGGAGCTTGCCTACCGTGCGTCCGGGAGAGCGGACGCTCTGATGACCGACACGTCTGCGGAAAAGGCGTTTGACGTTTTGAAAGAAGCCCTCGCCATCGTCAGCGAAGGCGTGGAAAAGCCTTGTCTGATCTATCCCGCAGGGGAGGAGGCGCCCGTGGACTTTTCCTGCCTGAGCGTGACCTGCTGCGGAGAGGATTTCCGGGTGGAGCCGTGCGAGAGCGTCAGCGACGCCGTTGAACGCTACTATTTGCAAAAAGAGCGCGCCGAGAGAAAAAAACAGCACTATAACGACATTTTTCAGATCTTAAAGACCTGCCGGAACCGTTTGGAAAAGAAGATCGCCGCGCAGGTCATTCAACTGCAGGATGCCGGAGAAGCGGAGCTATATCGCAAAAAAGGCGATCTGATCATACAGGAATTGTATCGCGTGCGTCAGGGAGACACCAGGCTGATCGCGCCGGATTACGAGAAGGATCCGCCGGAAATGGTGGAGATCGAGTTGTCTGAGATGTTGTCCCCGTCCCGTAACGCCCAGCGGTATTATAAAACGTACGCCAAAATGAAAGCCGCGTCCGTGAAAGTTCAGGAACAGATCGATATCGCCAAAAACGAACTTGCCTATGTGGAAAGCGTGCTGGCAACGCTCGAAACGGCGGAAACGGCAACGGATCTGGAGCAGATACGGCGGGAGTTGTCCCATTGGGGATACGGCAGGCGCCTCGCTTCCGGCTTGAAAAAACCGTCGACCCGGGAAACGAAGGCGAAGCCGCGGTCGTATCGAACGCCCGGCGGGAGCGTGATCTGGGTGGGTATGAATCACCTGCAAAATGAGACCGTCACCTTTGATATAGCGGATAAGGATGACCTCTGGTTCCACGTCAAACGCTATCACGGCAGTCACGTTCTCTTGAAGAGAGGGGACGCGGACTTTGACCCTGCCGATGTGGAGATCGCCGCAGGGCTTGCGGCTTACTATTCCGAAGCGCGCTCCTCTCCCAAAGCCGAAGTGGATTATACGCGCGCCAGATACGTCAAAAAGCCCGCCGGCGCAAAGCCCGGATTTGTGATCTACCGGAATGAAAAGACCGCGCTGGTGGAGCCGAAACGCCCCAACGCACTTTCTTCTTGATGTTTTTTCGCGTTTGCGGTACAATAAGGGGAGAACAGGAGGATCGTATGAAACAGTGCTTTGAGTCCTCGTCTCCCCGTGAGACGGAAGAGATCGCCGGCGCCATCGCACGGCAAGCCGCCCCGGGCGATTTTTTCGCATTGACGGGAGATCTGGGAGCCGGAAAAACGGTTTTTGTTCGAGGATTTGTTTCCGCTCTGATCCCGGAGGCGAGGGTTTCCAGTCCTACCTACGCCATCCTCAACGTGTACCGGGGTCGGGATCGCGTGGTCAATCACTTTGACACCTACCGCATTACCTCGGAGGATGATCTGGAATCCACCGGCTTTTACGAAGCGATCGCCTCCGGCATAACCTTGTGTGAATGGCCGGAAAAGATCCCCTACGCGCTGCCCGACACCTTTTGGTCGGTGCGTTTGGAAAAGACCGGGGAGACAAGCCGCCGCATTCTTTTGGAAAGGATCGAATCATGATCTTGCTTGGCATCGACACCTCGGCAACGACCTGTACGGCGGCTCTGGTGCGGGATCAAAAGGTACTTGGAGCTTTTTCCCGGCGGGACGGGATGACTCACAGTGAAACGCTTTTGCCCGGCGTTTTGTCTCTTTTGAAGGGGGCGGCGCTTGACGTGGGTCGGCTCGACGCGATCGCTGTATCAGCCGGGCCCGGCTCCTTTACGGGGCTGCGGATCGGAATTGCGACGGCAAAGGGGCTGGCGTATGACCGGGACTTGCCCTGCGTGCCGGTCTCCACGCTGGAGGCGCTTGCGGAAAACGCTTCCGATCGAGCAGGATCGCTCGTTTGCGCCGTGATGGACGCCCGGAGAGGGGAGTTCTATAACGCGCTTTTCAACGTAACCGAAAGCGGCGTCGAGCGATTGACGGAAGACCGTGCCGTTTCGGGGCAAGCGTTATATGAAGAATTGTCCGGAGAAAAGAACACGTTGATTTTGGGAGACGGGGCGGAAAAATTCGTCGGCGCCTTTCCGGAACTTGCGCCATTCCTTGCGCCGGAAGATATCCGGTGGCAATCGGGCGTCAGCGTCTGCCGTGTGGCCCAGCGGCGCTTTGACACGGATAAAACCACTTGCCGTATGCTTTCCCCGCGCTATCTGCGTTTGCCGCAGGCGGAGCGGGAATGGCTGCGCCGGCAGGAGGAAAATCATCAAGAATCAGAACAGACAGGAGAAAAGAAATGATCGTATTGGGATCGGATCACGCAGGTGATGAACTGAAGCAGCATATCAAAGCGCATCTGGATGAATTGGGGATCGCCTATGAAGATATGGGCTTCTATGAGTTGAAACGGGATGATGATTATCCCGTGATCGCGAAAAAGGTCGCGAAAGCCGTGCAGAGCGGAGAAGCGGAGACGGGGATGCTCTTTTGCGGCACGGGCATCGGTATGAGTATGTGCGCCAATAAATTCAAAGGCGTACGCGCCGTGGTCGCGTCGGATATGTTTTCCGTCCGTCACTCCCGGCTGCACAACAACGCCAACATCCTTTGCTTCGGCGCCCGCGTTATGGCGAGAGGGCTTGCCGCGGATCTGTGTGATCTGTTTCTGAACACGGCGTTTGAGGGAGGCAGACACGCCGCCCGGGTCGCTATGTTTGAAGAGGACTTGGAAAAGTAAGATTTGGCAAAACCCTTGCATCTTGGTTGAAAATATGATACTATAAAGTAGCGGAATACGAAAGAAGGTCGTGCTATCCGGGGCGTTAGCCACGCCTTGTACTCTCAGGCTTAGGGAGGGGGAATTCCCCTTTGAGGGAGTACGCGGTATCGCAGCCGTCTTTCGGCCGGTGTTGAGAGTTGGGTCTTGTGCGATCGGGACGTGCGAATCATGTCAGGCGGGGAACCGAGCAGCATTAAACATGCAACCCGTTGTGCCACAAGGGCGCCTTACTTGAGCCGAACGAAAGACGAAGCGGATGTTCGCGGCCTTTCAAAAAAGGGGTGCACGATCTTCTTTCGTATTCCGCCTGTTTTAAATGGAAAAAGTCGAGTGGGGAAAAGATATGTATCAGGCTCTTTATCGAAAATACCGCCCAATGACCTTTGGCGACGTTTGCGGGCAGGATCATATCACGTCTGTTTTGAAAACGCAGATCGCCCAGGGAAGGGTCTCCCACGCCTATATGTTTTGCGGGTGCCGCGGCACGGGGAAAACGACCTGCGCCAAGATCTTCGCCCGGGCGGTGAATTGCGAAAATCCCGTTGACGGCGAGCCCTGCAACGAATGCCCCACCTGCCGCGGGATCCGGGAAGAGCGGGTCTTTGACGTGGTGGAAATGGACGCCGCCAGCAATAACGGCGTGGACAACGTGCGTACCCTGATCGATGAGGTGCAGTATCTGCCCACGGAAGCCAAAAAAAAGGTCTACATCATCGATGAAGTCCACATGCTCTCCCCCAGCGCGTTCAATGCGCTGCTGAAAACCATTGAAGAGCCACCGGAACACGTGATCTTTATTTTTGCCACTACGGAGATGAATAAAGTCCCCGCTACGATCCTTTCCAGATGTCAGCGCTTTGATTTCAAACGCATCACGCCGGAGATCATACGGGAACGGGTCCTCTTTGTGGCTGAAAAGGAAAACATCGCCATTACACCGGAAGCGGCGGACGTGATCGCTCGCCTTGCGGACGGCGCTATGCGTGACGCTATGAGTCTTTTGGAGGTGTGTCAGGGGAAAGATGGGGAGATCGGTCTCGCCGAGATCCGTTCCCTTTTGGGGCTGAGCAGCAAGGAAACCGTCATTTCGCTTTGCAAAGCCCTGTCAGAGCGGGACTCCTGCCGCGCTTTGGGTCTCCTGGACGAGATCTATCAGAACCGGAGCGACTTCAAACAGATCGTCGGCGATCTGATCAGGATGTACCGGGATCTGCTTGTGATCGCCACCGTCAGCGGCTATCGGGATTTTGTCGGACTTGCGGAAGATGAGTGCCGCGTCATGGAGGAAATAGCCGCGGGCACCACGCCGGAGAGTATCCTCTATCAAGCCGGGCTTTTGGAAAACTTTTACAATACCTATGATCGCATCACCTCGGATAAGCGGGCGAGCGGGGAGATCCTTTTCATTCGTCTATGCCGGCCGGAGACGTCCCTTTCGGTCGACGCTTTGGCTGCCCGGGTCGCGTCCCTTGAAAAAGCGCTGTCCGGCAAAGGAACGATCGCGCCGATCCGCGCCGAGGAACCGAAAAACGTAAATGTGCCGGTCAAGGAAGCACCGCCTCCGGCGCCGACGGAAACAAGGAATAACGGAACGAACGGGCAATACCCGCAGCGCGCCAAGCTGAAGAACCTGCTTCAGGGCGAAATGAGTATCAAGTATATCATTGAAAACGCCTCTTTTCAGCAGGAGGGGAGCGTGCTGCACGTTCTGACTTCGGAAATGTTTCGCGGGATGTTGATCGCGGCAGGCGGAGAAGAGTTGATCTTGAAATACGCCCGGGAGTTGACGCCGGAGATCACGTCCGTGGTGATCGGGACGGCGCCCGCCAAAACGGAACAAAAAGCCGATGGCTTAGAAGACCTTTAAGAAAAGGAGATAAACACGCATGAAAGCAAGACTTCCCCAGGGAATGGGAAAAGGTCCCGGCAGTCAACGGGATATGATGCGCCAGGTTCAGAAGATGCAGGAGGATATGCAGGCGCTGCAGGCGGATCTGGAAGCGCGCACCTATGATATCGCCGCCGGCGGCGGTGTATGCAAGATCCGCATCAACGGGAAAAAGGAGATCGAATCCATTGAGCTTGATCCCGTGATCGTGGATCCGGATGATCTGGAAACGCTGCAGGATGTCCTCGTTGCAGGGGTGAACGAAGCGATTCGCCGTGTTGAGGATGAAAGCACCGGCGAGATGAATAAACTGACCGGCGCTTTGAATATTCCGGGGTTGTTCTGATATGCTCGGCTTTACGCCTGCGCTGGAAAAGCTGGTTGAGCGGTTTCGCCTGCTGCCCGGCGTTGGTTATAAATCCGCCGTTCGGATGGCTTTCAGCGTGCTTCAGATGAGCGACGAAGACGCCCGCGCGTTTTCGGAAGCCATCGTGGGAGCAAAAGAAAAAATAGGGCGTTGTAAGATCTGCTGCGACATTTCCGAGACGGAAGTATGTGCCGTCTGCGCCGATCCCGCCCGGGATGAAAAGATCATTTGCGTCGTGGAAAGCCCGAAAGACGTCCTCGCCATTGAGAAGGTCAATCATTTTCACGGCTTGTACCACGTTTTGTGGGGGTTGCTGGATCCCATGGAAGGCGTCGGACCCGACGAGCTTTGTGTAAAGGAACTGCTTTCCCGATTGGGCGACGGAAAAGTGGAGGAAGTGATCATCGCCACCAATCCGAGCATTGAAGGGGAAGCCACGGCTATGTATCTTTCCCGTCTGTTAAAGCCCTTCAACGTGAAAACGACCAGGCTTGCTTACGGCTTGCCTGCCGGCGGAGAACTGGAATATGCGGACGAATTGACGTTATTTAAAGCCCTGGAGGGCAGAAGAGAGATCTGACATCACAGAAAAGGAAGCATTATGAGTACTTTGGTTTTGTATAACGGCTTATCCGGCAACCACACCGGAGCGGAAAAGGCAAAGAACGCCATGAAGGTATGGGCGGATCGCGAACTGACGTTTACCGACATTACCACCATCGTTTCTTACGAAGACTTGTTCCGCACGCTTTCAAAGGACGACGTTATGGTGTTGTGCGGCGGCGACGGCACGGTGAATCGATTTGCCAATGATACCGCCGATCTGACGTATCCCTGTCCCGTTTATTTGATGCCCACGGGTACCGGCAACGATTTTTGGCGGGACATCGAGGGAGGGGACAGACCCCGGGACATTACCCGTTATCTGTCAGATCTCCCCGTTGCTACCGTGAAAGGGAAGAACTACCGCTTCATCAACGGCATCGGCTACGGCATCGACGGTTATTGCTGTGAAGTGGCGGATCAGATCCGCGCTTCCGGTAACACGAAGCCCATAAATTACAGCGGCATCGCCATCAAGGGGCTGTTGTTTCACTTTAAGCCCCGGAACGCCCATGTGACCGTGGACGGGAAGGAATATGATTTCAAGGGAGTGTGGATCGCGCCCACCATGAAGGGGCGCTTCTACGGCGGCGGATTGATGGCGGCACCCGCTCAGGATCGCCTGGATCCCGAGAGAAGGGTTTCCGTTGTGATCATGGGCGGCGCGGGACGCATCCCCACGCTTTTGACCTTTGCCGGTGTTTCCAAAGGAGAACACGTGAAGAATAAAATGGTCAAAGTCCTGACCGGGAAAGAGATCACCGTTTCCTTTGATACGCCTTGCGCCCTTCAGGTCGACGGTGAGACCGTTTTGGACGTAGAGTCGTATTCTGTCAAAGCTTGACGATTTTGACCGATAAAGGATCAGCCCCCGGAAACGGGGGCTGATTTTCCTTATTCAGCGGCTGAGAGCCGTTCTTCCTTCCGGAACAGGATGGATACGCACCACAGAGCGCACAGACCGACCAGGGTATAAATGATCCTGGCAACGATATACGCGGATCCGGAAAAGATCCAGGACACGATATCAAAATTGAACAGTCCGATGCTGCCCCAGTTAATGCCGCCGATGATAAGGATGGTTAGCGCGATTCGGTCCAGCATAACAGTTCCTCAACTCGATCCCTTGCATTTTGAACGTATGAAAAGAGATCATACGTCCTAAGGATAGTATGACCTCTTTTTTCGTTGATATGATGGAAAAAAACGGATCAATCGACGGGAATTTCTTCTCCCGCCGTCTCTTCATCAACAGTGCCTTCTTCTCCGCTGTCATCGGGCGGGGGAGAGACAGATCCTCTCTCCGCCACGGCAGGCGGTTCCGGAAGTGCGGCGGACGGATTCGACGGGGAGTCATCCGCCCCGGTCTCGGAAACGGTTGGAATGCTCACTTTTGCTTCGTCTCCGTTTACGTTTATCATGCCGATCAAAACGGAAGAAGAAATGCGGTTGGCGGTATCGGAAAACTCCTGCAGGGACTTTCCGTTGCCTTTCCCGTTCTTGGCGACAGAGCCGATGGTGGCGTTCAGGGCAAGCTTATACCGATCCAGCGAAGATTGCGTGGTGAAACTGCACTTGCCGACCCACAGATCCACGACGGTGCTTTGATCGTTGCTGTGCGGGAGGTGGGCGTTGACGGAGCCGAAATGGACGGAAGCGTTCGCGGAAATGCAAACGTTGTCTTCCAGTACAAGCTTTCCGAAGGTCTTTGTAATGTCCATTCGGTCGCACGTTACCCCTTTCACGTATCCCTTTCCCGCAGTGGCTTGCAGGGACAGGCTTTGCGCCTGGATGTCTTCGATCCGCACGTCTCCGAAGGTGGAGCGCACGGTGATCGACTGGACGTTATCTTCCTTGTTGAGAAAAATCGTCATGACCTTCTTTGCGTTAGCGGAATTGCCGGGGCCGAAGATCTGCCGGATCCCTTTGAAGGAAATGCCTTTTTCATCCACAAAGATCCCCATAAACCCGACTTGCTTTTGTTCCGCAACCGTCAGCGTACTGCCGATCACCTGCACCTGAATGTTGTCGGGGGTCGCGTTGGAAAGGGCAACGTGCGTTTCTCCTTCGGTGGGAACGATCTCCACCTTTCCCACGTACGAGGTGACGGAAATGTCCGTGTAGGGAACAGTGGTCAGGGCGCGTGAATAATCCGCGTCGGGCGAGTTCTTCAAAATACTTGTCAAAGTGTGATCTTCGGAAACAGACACCCTTTTCACCGCGTCCACGCCGAATACGTCGATTTTCATAATGGCGGCGACCAACAGGGTCACAAGTGCCAGAACGAGGCCTGCAATAACCAGGATCAGCGAAGCGATCAAAAGAGATTTTGTGGTTTTTTTCATGCTCTGCCTCCGTAGATCACCGCAGCCAAGAGGCGGAGATATTTCTTACAGAGAGCCGTAAGGGCTTTCGCGGCTTTCGGTACGATGTTGAACAAAAATTCGTAAATCAGAGCGGACACCGCTGTCACAATGCCGAACAAGACGATCCCCAGGCCGATTTCGATCAAACCGGCGGCAACGGCGGAAAACAACTGCGTGATACCGAATACGATTTCAACTACGCCGCCGATGATGAAGGAGACCATCAAAAGAAATAAAACGACAGAAACAATGGCAAGGGCGAGGGTCAGAACGGCATACAACACGATGATGCCGCCGAATGCCAGAACGAGCACGGGGGAAAAGAAAATGCTGAAAAGGATCTTCAAGGCAAGGATCGTGCCGTCCCCGGCGTTTGGAAAGAGCTTGCCGAACAGACCGGTGTAAGCATGGGTCACCTTCAGTTCTTCCTCGTCATCTGCGGGATCATATAAGGTTTTGCCGAGCTCGTTCGAGGCGGATGCTTCTTCGGAAGGATCGCCCGCTTCCGCCTCCGGGTCGGTTTCCCGCGGTGCGCCGCCTTCCAACACTTCCAACGGTACTTCGTCAAATTGAGCCGCCTTTTTAAGCGCCTGTTGTTTTGCCTCTTCCAGCTCCTCCGGCGTCAGGTCATCCTCGTCTGCCGGAAGCTCGATCTCGCTTACTTCTTTTTTGACTTCCACCTTCTTGCCGTACAGGTTGAAGCTTTCACGGTTCTCTATGGATTGAACGAGCTCGTGCCCTTCTTCCTCCACTGCCGGTTTATGAAAAATGACGTCCTCGGGCGTGTCGACGGAAGCTTCCTCATGTTCCTTCGCTTCCGGAGCGGGAATGTCGGTGAGGTCTTCGTCCTGCACAACGATCCGAGCCGGATCAGCCTGGGCTTTCGGGAGCGCAGCGAGATCCTCTTCCTCCACCTTCACCACGGTATCCGGCGTTTCTTTTTTCTGTTCCATGGCTTCCCGAAGTTTGGCGCAAATGTGTTCCGGCGTGCCGAAGCCCTTGACGAGCTCTTCTTCACCGGAGATCGTATCGGCAAAGGAAAGCTTTTCTCGGTAATACCGGAGGACGGTTTCCTGTTCCTGAGCGGGTAAAAAGTCCAGCCCTGCGGCAAGGCGCGTCAAAAATACGGAACCTGTCATTGCTTCACCACGCTTTCTCTCAAATACTGTTTTTATTATGCCATAATTCATCGTAAAAATCAATATTTAAAGGAAGCGATTCTCTTGCTTTTTTTTCGTCTCTATGCTACAATCAAAAAAAGAGGAGGTGCCTGTATGAGCAAAGCGGATCTGATCTTTATCGATATGTGTAAAGACATATTGGAAAACGGCACAAGTACGGAAGGCGAGAAGGTTCGTCCTCACTGGGAAGACGGTACGCCCGCCTTTACGGTGAAGAAATTCGGCGTGATCAATCGCTATAACCTTGCGGAAGAGTTTCCCGCCATTACGCTGCGCCGCACCGGCTTGAAAAACTGCGTGGGCGAGATCCTTTGGATCTGGCAGAAGAAGAGCAATCGCATTTCAGAGCTCGGCTCCCACATTTGGGATTCCTGGGCGGATGAGAACGGTACCATCGGTAAGGCATACGGCTACCAGCTTGCTCAAAAATACCGGTTCCGTCAGGGTGTGATGGATCAGGTCGACAACGTGCTTTGGCAGTTGAAGAACACACCCTTCTCCCGGCGTATCATGACCAATATTTACAACTTTGCCGATCTTGCGGAAATGGGGCTGGAGCCCTGCGCGTATTCCATGACCTTCAACGTCACGCTGGATAAGAGCGGCAACAAGGTGTTGAACAGCATCCTCAATCAGCGCTCCAGCGACGTTTTGACCGCCAATAACTGGAACGTTGTCCAGTATGCGGTCCTGACCCATATGTTTGCCCAGGTGTGCGATATGAAGGTCGGCGAATTTATTCACGTGATCGCGGACGCGCATATTTATGACCGTCATATTCCGTTGGTCAAGGAATTGATCACCCGGAAGCCGCTTCCCGCGCCCACCTTCCGCCTAAATCCCGACGTACACGATTTTTATCAGTTTACCGTGGATGATGTGGCGCTGGAGAATTATGAGACCCACGAGCAGATCCGCAACATCCCGGTGGCGATCTGATGGATCTTCTCGTCGCTGTAGATCAGGATTGGGGGATCGGAAAAGATAACAAGCTTATGTTTTCCGTTCCGGAGGATATGAGCTTTTTCAGGCAAATGACTTCCGGCCATACCATCGTATTGGGACGAAAGACCCTGGAAAGTTTTCCCCACGGGAAGCCTCTCCCGAATCGCCGTCACATCGTTTTGACCCGGGAAACGGAGCTTCAAGGTGAGAGGATCGAGGTCGTTCATTCTCTGCGAGAGCTTTTGGATCG